>JANONW010000077.1:0-2856 GCA_031421065.1 Prolixibacteraceae bacterium | reverse complement strand
TTGATGGCGGCCACGTCGGCTTCCTTGCGCTGGAGGGCGGCCTTCATATCCGCCACTCGGTCGGCGTACTTCGAGAAGTTGCGCTCGTCGCCGCGGCGCTCGGGCTCGCCGTTGTTGTACTCGGCCTGCAGCGCGGCCAGGCGGTCTTCTTCGCGCTTCAGTTCATCGGCCAGGATGCGGCGGGCGTCGCTGTCGCGGGCCTTCTGCGCGGCCGGATCGACACGCGAATCACTGGGGCGGCTGGCGGCGGCGGTGCTCACTGTCGGCCGCGGCTTGGGCGGCGCCTGCACGATGGTGATGGGCGTGCCTTCGATGGTGCGGCAACCTTTGTCGCGCGCTTCCTGTGCGCCCAGCGCGTCGGTGTAGAGCACCGGCGGGCCGGGGCAGCGATAGACGGGTTTGTCCTGCGCTTGCACGGGCACCATCGGCAACAGCGCCGTGAAAATCAGCGCAGCAAGGCGGCAACTTGGAATTCGACGCATGGGCGCATTGTGGCGCAGCCGCAAAGTGCCCACACCCATGCAAAAGGGCAGCCCCTGCGCGAGGCTGCCCTTCTTCATGACGAACAAATCAGCTGCGTTTTACAGCGAGTAGTACATCTCGAATTCCAGCGGATGCGTGGTCATGCGGAAGCGCGTCACCTCTTGCATCTTCAGTTCGATGTAGGCGTCGATGTAGGCGTCGGTGAAGACACCGCCCTTGGTCAGGAAGGCGCGGTCCTTGTCCAGGTATTCCAGCGCCTGGTCCAGGCTGTGGCAAACGGTGGGGATCTTCGCGTCTTCTTCGGGCGGCAGGTGGTACAGGTCCTTGGTGGCGGCTTCGCCCGGGTGAATCTTGTTTTCCACGCCGTCCAGGCCGGCCATCAGCAGCGCGCTGAAACCCAGGTACGGGTTGCACAAGGGGTCGGGGAACCGCGCTTCGATGCGGCGGCCCTTGGGATTGGCGACGTAAGGGATGCGGATCGACTCCGAGCGGTTGCGCGAGCTGTATGCCAGCTTCACCGGTGCCTCGAAGCCCGGCACCAGGCGCTTGTAGCTGTTGGTGCCCGGGTTCGTGATGGCGTTGAGCGCGCGTGCGTGTTTGATGATGCCGCCGATGTATAACAGCGCAAATTCGCTCAAGCCCGCATAGCCGTCGCCAGCAAACAGGTTCTTGCCGTCCTTCCACACCGACTGGTGAACGTGCATGCCGCTGCCGTTGTCGCCAACGATGGGCTTGGGCATGAAAGTGGCCGTCTTGCCGTAGGCGTGCGCCACGTTGTGGATGACGTACTTTTGCAGTTGCAGCCAGTCGGCGCGCTGCACGAGCGTGCTGAACCGGGTGCCGATTTCGTTCTGGCCCTGGCCCGCGACCTCGTGGTGGTGGACCTCGACCGGGATGCCCACCGATTCAAGAATCAGGCACATCTCGGAGCGCATGTCCTGGAACGGGTCCACCGGCGGCACCGGGAAGTAGCCGCCCTTGATGCCGGGCCGGTGGCCCATGTTGCCGCCTTCGAAGGTGGCGCCACTGCTCCATGGCGCTTCTTCCGAGCCCACCTTGTAGAAGCAGCCCTGCATGTCAACGTTCCACTGCACCTGGTCGAAGATGAAGAACTCGGGTTCAGGGCCGAAGAAGGCGGCGTCGCCCATGCCGCTGCTCTTCAGGTAGGCCTCGGCGCGCTTGGCCAGCGAACGCGGGTCGCGCTCGTAGGGCTTGCCGTCACCGGGCTCCAGCACGTCGCAGGTGAGAATGATCGTGGGTTCTTCGAAGAAAGGGTCGATGTTGGCGGTGTTGGGGTCCGGCATGAGCAGCATGTCGGAGGCTTCGATGCCCTTCCAGCCAGCGATCGACGAACCGTCGAAAGCGTGACCAGCGGTGAACTTGTCTTCGTCGAAATGGGAGACAGGCACGCTGACGTGCTGTTCCTTGCCGCGGGTATCGGTGAAGCGGAAGTCAACGAACTTGATTTCGTTGTCCTTCACCATCTTCATCACGTCGGCAACGGTTTTTGCCATGCAGATCTCTCCTAGCGAGGCTGATTTATTGGGGGTTTGCGGCCCGGGGTGGACCCCGGCTCGATTGAATTTAGCAGAAAGCATGCCGGCGACTCTGGCCGCCCGCGCCGGTGTACCGCGCGCGCCTTGCCTGCGCTTGGTGCATCAGAACGCACCATAGTCAGGCGGCAGCGTGGCGACTATCGCACCAACTCGGGGCCCAACTGCGCACCAAATTGTTCCAGACCTTGGCGCAAGGCGGCGAAGGCAGCCGCCCCGTCGCCCGCGCCTTTGACGCCAAGTTCGATGTGGCGGCCCCACTGCGGGTGGTCCACGCTGGGCAGGCTGAAGACCTTGACGCCGGCAAAGCGCGCTTCGATGTCTTCCATCAACGGCGTCAGGCTGGCTTCCATGGCGCCGAAAACGATGAGCGACCGTTCGATGTCCCGCTGCACGCGGTGCAGGTGTGCATAACGTTCATCCAGCACCCACTCGATCATCGGCCAGGCCATCACCGGGAAACCCGGCACGAAGTGCACGCTGTCGACCGAAAAACCGGCGATCTTGTTGTACGGGTTCGGGATGATCGATGCGCCCGCGGGGAACACGCCCATGTTGAGCCGGTGCACGTTATCAAAGCGGTCGGGCTCGAAGGGCACGCCCTGCTCGGCGGCGGTGTCGCGCATGCGCTCGAAGATCAGGTCGCGGGCCTCGGGGTGCAGGGCCAGCGGCCGGCCGAGCGCCGCCGCGGCGCACTGGCGCGTGTGGTCGTCGGGCGTGGCGCCGATGCCGCCGCACGAGAACACCACGTCGCCGCTGTCGAAGGCAAATTTCAGGTCCGCGGTGATGCGCTGCGGGTCGTCGCCCACGTAACGCACCC
>JANONW010000076.1:0-2367 GCA_031421065.1 Prolixibacteraceae bacterium | reverse complement strand
GTAAATATTCAAACGCAAATCAAAAGTAGAATTAATTAACTCCACATTCATGAGCAGGTTTGATTGCTGAAATCCGGGATGAATGGAAAATTCATCATTATAAAACCCAGCAGTAAAATAGGGCTGCCCGATGGTTTGTTGAATCAGTATTCCATCGGCAAGCATATAGGTGCCACTGCTCGCTATGCTTTCCCTTTGTACTGTTTGGGCGTTGCTTTGTGTGATGGAAGCAACAAGAGCAAATGCGATAATGCAGTGCTTCAGGGAATTTTTTAAAAGGTGTGCTTTTTTATTCATAGTTATTTATTATTAAGAGAGTTTAAACAAAATTTGATTTTAAACATATACACTTCTTGTATTTGAAAGGTTGCATTGTATAAAAAATAAGCCCAAACGGAAAATCCGCAAAGGATTTTAATGAACAAATATTTTAAAAAATAATTTCTGTTTACAGACAGAAAAATGGGGGGGAGAGTATTTTTCGCTGATGATGCGTTACCGTTGATGTTATGATGTTTTAATGTCATTATAAAGTATTTCTCCATGATTGAAAAACTGGTCAAAGACACATAAAAGTTAAACTATTGAAGAACTGTCTCTTCCGTAATAATTCTTTTTCATCACTATTTTTTTGAACTTGACTAAAGCAGATAAGCAGTAAGTATAATAAAAAAAACCGGCATTTCAGCCGGCTTTATATTTTGGAAAGAAATTAGTTAATTCATATTAACCAATGTCAAAACTTCAGTCGCTCCATTTACTTTAGCGACCGTATAGCCAAACATATTTGTTTGAATAAAATCCTTGAAGGAAGTAGTGTTGAAATACCTGTAAAAGCTTACATGAGCATCAACTATTGTACCAGCCGGAGCTGTTGTTGGTATAGCTGCATTTAAGGTTGTTTTCACTACACCAATATTAGTATTAATCGTGGTAAATGTAGTTGAGGACAGACCCATGGACGTACTCAATTCAGCACCTGCGGAACTACGATATTGTGCAAAGGCAGTTACTATTAGGTCAATGCTCGCAGCGGTTTTTATTGAATTTGATAATGAAACACCAGCAGTAACAACAGCAGTTATCTGAGCACTCGTCGGTGCTCCTGCCTCTCGGCATTTTGCTTCAACAGAATTATTGAGAACAGATGCTAATCTCGCATAAAAACTTTTGGAAGCAGCAAGATGTACCGGGGTAGAGGCAGATGCATTCACTGACGCTTTAGCACAAATCATTAATAATTTAGCATAAGCTTCAGCACTGACACCATTGCTTGTGTAAGCTGCAATAATTGCTCTTTGATAATTATTGAATGCTACCTCAGCAGCGCTTTCGGATGCTCCTGCATCATACAACGCAGCTTCAAAAGATGCTTGTGCTTGTGCCCTTGCGGTGGCAATTGTCTGTAATTGGCTACTTGAAATCCCAAAGTAAGGATTGCCCGAAGCTATCGTTTTAGCTTGTGCTTCCACTTCTAAGCTTCTAATAAATTGATCTTGTGCGCTCGTATTTCCTTTTATTTGAGCGGCAACATCAGCATTAACATAAAGTTGAACATCCGCTTGAGAAACGACATTTGTTTTACCTGTTGCTTTCAATCGTGTATACACTTCAGCTTCGGCTGTGGTTTCTTTATTTAAAGGTGGGGCATAAACTGTTGTTCCGCTTTTAGCTTCAGAAGAAACTACTGCTTTCCATTCAGATGTGCTTTTTGTTGCAACAACAACCAAATTTTTAGCACCACTCAATTTTGTTTCAACTACAAACTTTCCATTAACATCTGTTTGAACGCTTTGTGTTGAAACAGTATTTAAGGAACCGTTTGCTTGTACTTCAACAATTATAACAGTAGCTCCTTGAACACCGGTACTCAATCCAGCTGATTTAAGTTCGCCACTATCGGTCACGAGACCGGATATTTTTGAAGTTACTCCCCCGCCTAAATCATCATCATTAGAACATGATATGAAAAAAGCAGTCAATAATAAAAAAAATGCCATTGTTTTCATAATTCTTAAATTTTAAATTGTTTAAATTGTTTAAATTGTTGTTTTCCTCTTTTTAATTAATTTTTTTTTAACATGATAATAATTTAAGGTTAAAGTAATATAATATGGTGGGTTCTAAAAATTCATTTTCTAAACTTTTTCAAGACACAAAATCGAACCCGTTTAAATCTGTGCCGAAAAAGTAATGCAATATCTGTGCCGAAAAAGTAATGCAATATTCTTAGTACATGACAAAAATATAAATATCTGATTATAAGCAAAATAAGTTCTTTTAAATTTGGATAATACCCTGAATATCATTATCTTACAAGAAATTACAACATATCTAAGTAAGAAATATGACATCCAAGGTAGACAC
>JANONW010000075.1:0-20623 GCA_031421065.1 Prolixibacteraceae bacterium | reverse complement strand
AACAGAATGATGTCCTTCACAGAATCCTTATAAGCTTCCCGTAAATAACCTTTTAAATCTTTCAATATGGTCAACTTGTCTGCCATCAAAAATAGTTTTGGATAAAATTACAATATTTTAGATATCATTTCAAAAAAGAGTGCTTTGTGTTAAACTCACATCAGATAAAAATTACCTGAAGCATTTGCTTTTAGCACCAATAAAAATCGTGGGATGCAAACGATCAGGATTAAAAAGAGTCCGAATTTCCAATTAAAACTAAAAAACCGATTCCAAAAGGGCCTTAATTCATTTTCCATAATCCGTATAATCCGTATAATCCGTATTTTAAAACTCATCCACCTCTACCACCGGTTTAAAAAACGCTTCCACTTCCTGAAGGGTGGTTTCGGTTTTCGGAACATCGCGAACAACCAGACCCTTTTCGAGAATGATCAGTCGGGTGGAAACATCTGCAATGTTCTCCAAGGTATGGTCCGAAATAAGGAAAGTAGTTCCGTGCAAAGAAGCATGGTCTTTGATGAGGTTTTGTATCTGGATCATGATCAGGAGTTTTTATAGTTTTTGATGAGCTGGTGTTTTTGTTTAAGGTATTTTTTGGAGAAATAATCGATAATAACCGAATGAGAAATAATTCCGGCTAATCCGATTGACCCCAGCGCAATGTATGCACCTGTCGTTCCGAAAACCATTCTGAGACCGTAAAACAGCAGCCAGGGCAACAATATCATAGGCAAGCCTCCCAGCCATTGAGAAACACCCATCCCCTGATAATTCATTACCGAGGATTGGTTCAGGTCAAGTCGCTTTTTACTGAAAAGGCCAATCCAAAAAATTACCGGAACGTTAATGCCCATATTGTAAAGGAGCATAGACAAGTTCGTATATACAATTTTGGGTTGCAGAAACATGTAGGGAAGAGTCGCCAAATAAGAGGCAACCGAGACAACCGCCACCAACATGTAAAACGATAGCAGGAACTGTTTCATCTTCAGGCGTTGGCACATGAGCATCGAAAAATAGTTGCTGTGCCAGGCCGGGAAAAACTGGCCATACGATATGGCGAACATTCCCACCATAATAATTCCTGAAAATATAAAGGCAAATTCAGGTAATTCTTTGCCCGGCTCGCCGCGCAATAAAAGCAACCCATAGAAAAGCATAATCAGTGTCATCATGGCTACTGAGCGAGGGCGTTTGTTCCGCCATATCAGGCGCATTTCGAGGGCGATAAACCGGCCTGTTTCGCCCAGTTTGTCGAGCCAGGAGTAGTCGCTCACTTTTTCGGCTTTTTGTTTTCCTGAAACCAACTTGTTGTTGCTAATCCTGAATGAGCATCGCTGACCAGCGCAAAAGTTACCGGAAGCAACAGGAAGAAGGGCAGCACATTGAAGAAAGCGAATACCGAACGGAGCATAAGGTAATTCACAATCTTTTGGCGACGAATGTTCAGGACAAGCAAAGATTTGAAACTGACAGTGGGCAGTTTTTGCAACAACTGCCGCATAATAAGGTCGATGGCAAAATAAGCCAGCAAAATGCTGTTGAATTTGCTCACCGGATCAACATTGGGAAAATCTTTGGTGAGTATTTCGGGAATGGCAAAACCCAGCACGAGAAAACTGGCCGAAAAATACAGGGCCAGAAAACCCAGTCCGATGTTGGTTGCCAGGCTTTTGCCCCAGTAGGCCGACCGGATAGTTTCGCGCCAGGCCAATGTAAAAAGGGTTGGATTCATTGATTTGATTTTTGTCTTTGGGTATTGGTATGAAGTTGTTATGTTTCGTTACAAATCCAGACGAACCAGATTTGGTAAGGCAAATATTTGAAATGCGCAAATGGATTTATAGCGAAGATGAAATTTCAGAACAATGCCAAATTGCAACAATTTTGATTTGACTGCCACCTTTTCCACGACATTGCTTTTACTTCGTCCTGAGAATACGAGATAGGCTCCTTTTCAGCTTCGGCAACTTCATGTTTTATTTCTTCAACGGTGTAAGCTAATGGGCTTTTTTTACTTCGATTTTCTTTGGCAACAAGTTTCTCTATCTTTTCGATGACCGCATCATTTTCGATACGCATAATTTCTTCAATGAGCGTATATTTACGATTATTAAGTTCCTGTGTGTTCATATTAAATAAGCCTCCTTTCTGAAGTAAGTCTATTCAAAAGTAATGATTTTTTTTTAAAAAAGCCTGCCATTTCACCGTTGCCAATTATCCCTGAAGTAACTTTTCTGGTGATCTTTCCGAAAATCAAAGGCAATAATAATTTTTAACCCACCAATCATCAATTCAACCAATCGGTCAATATACATGTTTTCTTGAAAGCCTTTGAATTTCCGGCCTGATCAAACAACTCCACCAGAATAATATAGACACCGATGCTCTGTTTTTGCCCTGAATCGCTTTTCCCATCCCAAAGCCAACTTCCTTCCTGTGCCAGCGAATGGTTCTTCACCAAATATTTCACCTGTCTTCCGGCAACATCAAAGATTCGAACATTAGCGATGTAGCCGGGTTTGCTAAGCTTGAATTTAATCGGCAATTCATCATTATATCCATCGCCGTTGGGCGAAAATGCCTGAGGTTCAGGTGTGATTTCATCCCGAATTTCGGTTTCACTTTTGGTTTGCGAATTTGGCAATCCAGGAGTTGCGAACCCAACAGATGAGGCGGCAGATGCCCAGTTGCTGCGATCGGAAGATGGCTTCTCCAATGAAATGCGTTCGAGCGAAACGCCATTTTTGTCAGCCAGAAAAAGTGAGTGCATTTTGGCCGAATAGCTGAATTCATCCAAAACTTCGAGCGAATCGTTTAACAGAACTACTGTTCCTGCATCGTCTGAAAAACTTGGAAACGACTTCATCTGACAAAAAGTTTCCGGATCGCTCGAGAAATATTGTGCAGCTACCATTGCTGGATCTTTGGTGCAAACCAAGTATTGCCCCGGTTTCAGGTATCTTTTTTCTGAGCTGATCGGATACAATTGTTTCAATGCAAGCATATCGTTTCTGCTGGCCAGTTTCAGGCGGTGAATTGGAATGGTTTGTCCCGAAACATTGACCAACTCCACAAAATCGGCTCCGCTGGGAAACGGGTTGAACAGAATTTCATTGAACAGGATTGAACCGGATTCAGGAGAAAATGAGTAAGGAAATGTTCGTCTCGCCGGACTCATAGTTTTACCGGAAAGGTCAGAAATCCCTGAAACGCTCAAGCTGAGTTCAAATCCATTGGCTTTTTCAAAAATAAGTTCGATAGATTTGTCGGAGCCAGCAACCATGTTGGCTTGACTAACTGATATATCCTGGTTGTTTTCATCAGTCAAAATGAAATTTCCTGAGTGAACAGAAACTGGGTTTATTGGCTTGTTGAATGTTAACGTTACGGAATGAGAATTTAGAAGTGTTAGTTTTTGAATGAAAAGTTCGGATGGTAGTTGTGATACCGAAATATCGTCGATCCACAATTGGCCAGAACGGGTAGCGGTATATTTAAAGTTGATCCCGATATTTTTAAATGGGTACATATTGCGATCAGTACCTGAAAATGATTTCTGGTTTGTTTCTCCAGACTTTATATAATTCAAAGTCCAGTTGCCCCGAGTTGATCGTTTAACGCTGACGGTTGCCAAATTTGAGGCGTTCCAATCCATGTCTGTTTGAATAATGAGACTGTCAGCCTTGCCTTTTCGGATGCGCCAGAGGTTAAGCAAATCGCTGGTCCCGGAGATATTTACCCCTACTGCATAACCGTTAATCAGGTCGGTCAGGATTGTATCGGCAGTCAGGTAAAACAAAAACCGGTTGGAAGAGGAAGGATCCCACTTCCCATTTTTCACTTTGAACGCCCATTCAATATCCACAAGATTCAGATCAGCAGATACTTTGTGAAATAAGGATGACATGCCACTTATGGGTTTTGATAAATGTTTGAGTGAAAAATTTCCTGAGATTTTTTCTGAAGCCGAAACTTCCCAATCGTCTGTTTGTTTCCACCCTGAAAGGTTCCCTAATTCGAAATCTTCATTGAAAATGGAAATGACGGTATCTTTTCCGTAGAAGGTTTCTATTTTTTCTGAATGATTCAGATTGGTGTTATTCTCACTAAAAGCGATTTTGCTTACAGTTGTTAAGAAATAGACAACTATTATTGCGAAAATAAATATAAATTTGGCCATTTTAGGAAAAATTAAAAGTAAACAGTTATTTTTGTCCATTCTTTTTTATCTCGGTTCTGAAAATCTGAATTAAGTTAACAAGATTTGTTCAAATAAACAAAACTGATTGATGCGGTTGTTTTAAAATTAGTAACACAAATAAATAATTATCGAAATGAAAGTTGCATTAGTAGGGGCAAGTGGTGCGGTAGGCCAGGAATTTCTGAAAGTATTGGCTGACAGAAATTTTCCGCTCGACGAACTGGTCTTGTTTGGATCTGGCCGTTCGGCCGGAAACGAGTATGAATTCAAAGGTAAAACACTGGTTGTCAAGGAGCTCAAACACAACGATGATTTTAAAGGCATCGACATTGCTTTAACTTCGGCTGGCGCATCCATTTCGAAAGAATTTGCTGAAACCATTACCAAATATGGTGCTATCATGATCGACAATTCAAGTGCATTTCGTTACGATGACGATGTGCCGTTGGTTGTTCCTGAAGTAAATCCCGAAGATTCGAGAGTCCGTCCGCGAAACATCATTGCCAATCCGAACTGTTCGACCATTCAGATGGTTGTTGCCTTGAAACCGATTAACGATTTGTCGAAAATTGTTCGGGTGCATGTGGCTACCTATCAGGCTGCCAGTGGTGCCGGCGCACAGGGAATTGCTGAACTGGAAACACAAATCAAACAAGTTGCCAATGGAGAAGAACCAACAATCAATAAGTTTCCTTACCAGCTTGCCATGAATATCATCCCACAGATTGATGTTTTCCTCGAAAACGACTACACCAAAGAGGAAATGAAAATGAACTGGGAAACCAAAAAAATTATGCATACCGATGCTGAAGTAAGTGCTACCTGTATCCGCATTCCGGTTGCACGTGCACATTCCGAAGCTATTTGGGTCGAAACAGAAGAAGTGCTTGACATTGATTTGGTAAAATCAGAAATGGAAAAACTGGAAGGATTGACCGTTCTGGACGTTCCTGCCGAGAAAAAATACCCAATGCCATTGTTCGTTTCGGGCAAAGACGATGTGTATGTTGGCCGTATCCGCAAAGATGTTTCAAACCCTAAAAGTTTGACTTTCTGGTGCGTTGGCGACCAAATTAAAAAAGGTGCTGCTCTGAACGCTGTTCAGATTGCTGAATGGCTGATTAAAAATGGCGAAGTGAAATAATTTCAGAATGAAGATGTTAGATACTACTGTTCAGCATTTCCGGTCCAGTTTTCATCGTACAAAAAATCATTGTAAGGAAAGCGGGTAACATGGATTTTCTTTACTTCTTCGTACAAAGTCTTCTTTAAACCATCAATGTTTTCTTTTGTCTTTGCCGATACAAACAGTGATGGGGTATTGTTTTTTGCCATCCAGCTACTCTCCCATTCTTCAAGCGAAATATTGCTTTTTGTTTGCGGGCTTAAATCATCTTCATGTTTTTCAACAAAAGTGAATGCATCAATTTTGTTGAACACATAAATTGTCGGTTTGTCTCCAGCCTGAATCTCATTCAATGTCCGGTTCACAACTTCTATTTGCTCTTCGAATCCCGGATGCGAAATATCTACTATATGCATCAGAATATCTGATTCGCGCACTTCGTCGAGTGTAGATTTGAACGACTCAACCAGACCATGAGGTAATTTACGGATAAAACCAACGGTATCGGCCAGCAGGAATGGTAAATTAGCCACCACCATTTTGCGCACAGTAGTATCGAGCGTAGCAAAAAGTTTGTTTTCGGCAAAAACTTCTGATTTACAAAGCAGGTTCATCATGGTCGATTTACCAACGTTTGTGTATCCGACCAGGGCCACTCGCACCATTCTGCCACGGTTTTTTCGCTGGGTAGTTTTTTGCTTGTCAATTTTTATCAGTTGCTCTTTAAGCAAGGCGATTTTATCAAGTATGATCCGGCGGTCGGTTTCAATTTGCGATTCGCCCGGTCCACGCATCCCGATCCCTCCACGTTGCCGTTCAAGATGGGTCCAAAGTCTGGTCAACCGGGGCAACATGTATAGATATTGGGCAAGTTCGACCTGCGTTTTGGCATGCGCGGTCTGTGCCCTCCTGGCGAAAATATCCAGAATCAGAAAAGTCCTGTCCAATATTTTACATTCCAGTTCTTTCTCAATGTTCCGAAGTTGTGATGGACTCAGGTCGTCATCAAAAATCACAGTGCCAATATCATGCGATTTGATATACCCACCAATTTCAGCAAGTTTTCCTGTTCCTACAAAAGTGGCGTGGTTCGGGATGTCTAACCGTTGCAGAAAATGTTTTTTTACCTCTGCACCGGCGGTATCGGCCAAAAATGCCAGTTCGTCTAAATATTCCCTTGCTTTGGTTTCGTCCTGATCTCTGGTGATCAGACCAACCAAAACAGCCGTTTCGGTTATGGGTGAATTTTCAATCATATATTCAACAATTACAAATAAAAAATCCTGGTTCCGTAGAAACAGAGCCAGGAAATTTAAAAATATTTAATTCTTTTTTACTGAAGTACAAAGTTGATTGGAACAGTGTAAGAAACTCTTACCGTTTTTCCTCCTTGTTTTCCAGGGTTCCATTTTGGAAGGCTGTTCACAACGCGTAAAGCTTCTTTGTCCAATGAAGGGTCAACTCCACGGAATATCTTGGCATTGGTAATCGTTCCGTCTTTGGCAACCACGAAATTAACAAATACTTTTCCCTGAATACCGTTTTCCTGTGCAATAACCGGATACTTAACCGACTGGGCAATGAAATTGCGCAAAGCCAACTGTCCACCTGGGAATTCAGGCATTTCTTCTACAATGAAGAATACCGGAGTGTCTTCATTTTCCTCTTCTTTTGCAGTATAAACCTGCATTATTGCAGTAATGGCAGTTTTATCGGTTACCTCTGAATCTTCAATTTCCAATTCGTCCTGAATATCGGTATCATCATCAACAATCACCAACAAATCAACTACTTTTGGTGGTGGCGGTGGTGGTGGTGGTGGTACCTGGTCCTGACGGGTTATTGGAATAATCTCTTCTTCAACTGCCTGATCAGACATTGATCCGAGAGAATCAACCTGACTAACCTTGTTGGTTGCTTCAAAACCGTACAAACAGATTGCAAGAGCGACCACCAACCCTAGCTGAACAAAGATATTCCTCTTGTTCTCGAGATTTGCTTTGGGTGATTTCTTGAGTTCCATAATTTAGTGATATTAGTTTATTTCTTTAAGTAAGCACATTTAGTATTGAGGGGCTAAAGATAAAAAATAATATTCAATTGCAATAACCGTTTTATCCTAAATTGCAATTTTCAAAAAAAATGCCACCATATAAAAATCAGGAAAGATTTTGACAATTTATCGTCTTATATTCCGGGTACTTTCTATATCGGAGAGTAAAGTTCCACGCTCAATCCACAAGGCTTTTCGTTTTCAGACAAGTCAGTGTAAACTATTTTATATTTGGATGTATATCATCAATATGATTGAAGGTAATTTTAATGATCTGACTTTTCGCACGGATAATGGTGCATTGTTTGAAAACCATGTCATGCTTGAACTTTGGAGAAATAGAAATACCGCTGGAACACTCCAGTTTTACAGAACTACTGATGGGACAGAAGTCGATTTTGTCTTGAATCAGCTTAACGATGTTATAGCTTTAGAGTGTAAGTATCTAATTAATAGCGTAAAATAAAGTAAGGCAATGTAATCTTTTCATTAAGTCTGGCATTTGCTGATTTTTCACATAAAATACCGAGAATGAAGACCCTTTTTTTGCAGCCGGAAAAGTTCCGTATTTTGTGTTCAAATCCGGATATAAACAATCAAATTCATTTAGAAAATGACCCTTCAAAAAAAGGAAAAGTTATTGCATATAATTAGGGATTATGTGATTATTACGTTTGGGTTGATTTTATATTCCCTTTCGTGGACATTCTTTCTTGTTCCGGCACAAATTACCGGTGGCGGGGTGAGTGGTCTTGCAGCTGTTATCTTTTACAGCTATAAAATTCCGATCGGGTTAACTTTCTTTTCAGTTAACCTTATTTTGGGCGCAATAGCCATCAAGGTTTTGGGCGCAAGTTTTGGTGTCAAAACCATTTACAGTATGGTCGTAATTTCAATTGCTTTCAGCGTATTGCCCACGTTGCCTTCAGGAGCAATTATTGAGGATAATTTTTTAACTGCAGTATTAGGCGGAATGATGGGCGGTGCAGGTATCGGTATCGTCTTTTCGAGGGGTGGAAGTACCGGTGGAACCGACATTATCGCCATGATTATTAACAAATATCGTAATATCAGTCCTGGCCGGATCATTTTGTATTGCGATGTCATTATCATTGGATCTTCCTATTTTCTTCTGCATTCGCTCGATAAAATGGTGTACGGGTTTGTCTCAATGGCAGTAGTTTCTTACACGCTCGATGCATTCCTGAGCGGCTCGAATGCCTCTGCCCAAATATTTATTTTCTCTCCCAAATATGAAGAAATTGCTGATTACATAAACAATGAATTTGGCCGAGGGGTAACTGCGCTGGACGGTACGGGCTGGTACACACAGAAGGATGTCAAGGTTTTGATAACTGTAGTGAGAAAAAAGGAAACCAGCATCCTTTTCCGAAAAGTGAAAGAAATTGATCCGAATGCCTTTATTTCGATGGCCAGTGTGATGGGTGTATATGGGCAGGGATTCGACAAAATAAAAGGTTGACTTTACCGTTCTTCTTTCGGATTAACATTTTTTAATGCTTTTTTTTTGCTTCCGGCCTTCCTGAAAATAAGCTGATACTGTCTGGTATTATCAGTATTTATGAAATATACTCCGTTAGGATCCTGAGGTTTTGCACAGAACCCTTGTATTTTTATTATTTTTGAAAAAATGAAACGAACATGCGCGGAATTTAATTCAAAGCAGGCGGCATAAAAAGATAAAGAAATTACATTCTTATGAAGATTAACATTCCACAGAAATTCAAACGGTTAACAAAAATCCTTATTTGGTCGGTAGTATTTATTCTCTTGTTGCAGGTAGCGTATTTCATTTATGAAAAATTTGAGAGGAAACGAATTGAAAAGGAATTGAAGGAACAAGTAGAGGTTGTTATGCCCGAGCCAGTAATGCTGTTTAATATTGCGATCGATTCGTTTAATGTTGTTTCGGGTGAGGTTAAATCGGGTCAAAACCTATCCGATATACTTGTAAAACAAGGAATTTCGATGTCCAAAATTGATGAAATTTCAAAAAAAACCGTTCCGGCCTTTGATGTCAGAAACATGAAGATTAATAATTTGTATTATTTTTTTATGGGTAAAAAGGATCCATCGAAAGTGGAGTATTTTATTTATGAAATCAATCCGGTGGATTATGTGGTTTACCAGATGAACGACAGCCTCCGCATATACAAAGAGAAGAAGCCAATGATTACACAGATAAAATCAGCTAGTGGAGTAATCAGCTCATCGCTTTGGAATACGATGAAAGAACAAGCAATCAGTCCGGTGCTGGCGATGGATCTTTACGAAATATATCAATGGACAATTGACTTCTTTGGGATACAGAAAGGGGATAAGTTCAGGGTGATTTATGAAGAGAACTTTGTTTATGGAAAGCCAGTCGGGATTGGGCGCATTTTCGCTGCTCAGTTTGTACATGCAAAAGAAGATTTTTATGCTTTCAGGTTCACCCAGAACAATGAAGACAGCTACTTTGACTTGATGGGGAAAAGCCTAAAAACAGCATTTTTGAAGGCTCCTTTGCAATACAACCGTATCAGTTCGGTATTTTCAAACAGCCGGTTTCATCCGGTTTTAAAAATACGTCGTCCGCACCATGGTGTTGATTATGCTGCACCTGCCGGAACTCCTGTTGTGTCGATCGGCGATGGTACAGTTGTGGCAAAAGCCTATCAGGCTGCCGGAGGAGGGAATTACCTGAAAATTAAACACAATTCGGCATACACTACAAGTTATATGCACCTCAGTAAATTTGGGGCTGGAATTGCAAATGGAGTCAGGGTAAAACAGGGCCAGGTAATTGGGTTTGTTGGTTCCACCGGCTTGTCATCAGGACCACACCTCGATTACCGCGTATTTCATAATGGTAGGCCAATTGACCCTCTTAAAATGAAGGCGCCTCCTACCGATCCGATTGCTCAAAAAAATATAGCTGATTATAACGTACATCGTGATTCGATGATGGTGAAACTTCAGAAAATAGAAAGATTTTAAATTACAGATGGCAAAACAATATAAAAAAAACCTGCTTCTTGCGAAGCAGGTTTTTTTATGAGAAAATTTAGTTATTGAACTATAGTGTCTTAGCTACTTCGGTCAAAGTAAAGGCTTCAATAAAGTCACCGGCTTTAACATTGTTGTAATTGTCAATATTTAAACCGCATTCATAACCTTTATTAACTTCCTTAACATCGTCTTTGAATCGTTTGAGTGATCCTAAAGTACCTGTATAGATTACAATACCATCGCGGATAACGCGAATTTTGTCTTTCCTGAAAATCCTTCCGTCTCGAACAATACATCCGGCAATAGTACCAACCTTGGTAATATCGAATGCTTCCATTACTTCAGCAGTTCCGGTAATTTCTTCCCTGATTTCAGGAGAAAGCATACCTTCCATTGCCGCTTTTATTTCGTTGATCGCATCGTAGATGATGGAGTAAAGACGGATATCGATTTGTTCTTTTTCTGCAATCTTCCGGGCGCTGACAGATGGCCTAACCTGGAATCCAACAATAATTGCATTGGATGCCGTTGCAAGCATGATGTCAGATTCAGAAATGGCACCAACCGCTTTGTGGATTACATTTACCTGAATTTCTTCGGTCGAAAGTTTGATCAACGCATCAGAAAGTGCTTCGATTGATCCGTCCACGTCACCTTTCACTATCAGGTTCAATTCCTGGAAGTTTCCGATGGCAATGCGTCGTCCGATTTCGTCGAGTGTGATATGTTTCTGAGTACGCAGACCTTGTTCGCGTGCCAACTGCTCACGTTTATTGGCAATGGTTCGCGCATCGCGTTCGTTTTCAAGACAGTTAAATTTATCTCCGGCTTGCGGTGCTCCGTCAAGTCCAAGAATAATTACCGGTTCTGCAGGACCTGCTTTGTCAATACGTTGATTACGCTCATTAAACATTGCTTTTACATGGCCATAATACTGCCCGGCCAAAATTATGTCGCCTACACGCAAGGTGCCGTTTTGTACCAAAACAGTACAAACATATCCACGCCCTTTATCTAGTGTTGATTCAATTACCGTACCGGAGGCCCTTTTGTTAGGATTGCCCTTCAACTCAAGCATTTCGGCTTCAAGTAATATTTTTTCGAGCAACAGTTCAACATTTAATCCTGATTTGGCCGAAATATCCTGGCTCTGGTATTTACCGCCCCAGTCTTCGACCAGGTAGTTCATACCAGCCAGTTGTTCCTTTATTTTTTCTGGATTTGCACCATTTTTATCAATTTTATTGATGGCGAAAACAATCGGAACACCAGCAGCAGCTGCGTGGTTGATGGCTTCGATTGATTGGGGCATGATGCTGTCATCAGCCGCTATAATGATTATAGCAATATCGGTAACCTGGGCACCCCTGGCACGCATCGCAGTAAATGCCTCATGCCCCGGAGTATCAAGAAAAGTAATATCGCGTCCGTTTTTCAATTTTACATGGTAGGCACCGATGTGCTGGGTGATCCCACCAGCTTCACCTGCGATAACATTTGCACTTCGGATGTGGTCGAGCAACGATGTTTTACCGTGGTCAACGTGCCCCATTACTGTAACAACCGGCGCTCTTGGGAGCAATTGTTCTGGTGTATCAGGTTCCTCCTCGATGGCCACCTGAATTTCAGCGCTTACAAATTCAACTTTGAACCCGAATTCATCGGCTACAATAGCCATGGTTTCGGCATCCAGCCGCTGATTGATCGAAACGAACAAACCGAGGCTCATACAAGTTGAAATTACAGCGGTAACCGAAGCGTCCATCATGGTTGCAAGTTCGTTAACCGAAACGTACTCTGTTACTTTCAATATGTTATGGTCGGCTGTGTCACGTTCCTGCTGAGCAGCTGCCTTGTCGCTAACCAACTGGCGTTTATCCTTCCGGTATTTTGAACCTTTGGATTTGGTGCCTTTTGTAGTCAGACGGGCAAGTGTATCTTTAATTTGTTTTTGAACATCCTCTTCACTGACTTCTTTTTTCAGGAGCGGACGTTTTTTTAGTTTTGATTTATCGCCACCACCACCGGCAGGTGCAGTACCACCAATATTTTTGGTAACAACGAGTTTTCTCCTTTCACCTGCAACCACCGGTTTATCAACCGTATTTACACGTTGCTGGATTCTCGGAATATCTTTTGAAATGCGTTTCCTTTTCTTTTTATTGCGTGCCTGTTGCTGGGCTGCTTCTGATAATACAGGTTTTTTATCCGAAGGAAGCTCAATTCTTCCAACAACAGTTGGTCCTGAAAGTCTTTCAGCTTTGGCTTTAATTACAGTTGGTGAAGTCCTTTCGGTATCGCCGGTTTCTTTCTGAACGATATTTTCCTTTTCGGCAGGTTGCTGGGCATCCCGGCGAACACGGTCGCGATCTTTGCGTTCTTCTTCCTTCTGTCTCTTGCTTTTTTTTGCAGGCCTGGTTTTTTGATTCAGTAAATCCAGATCAATTCTGCCCACAACCTTTACCTCTTCTACTTTCGGCACATTGGTTGTCATAACCTCAGCTTCAGAGTGGTCAACCTGAAAAATTACCTGAGCCTTTTCCTCTTTAACTTCCGGTTTTGCAACTACATGATGTTTCTTTTCTTTAACCTCAAGTTTTGGAACAACAGGAGGTTTTTCTTCTTTAACTTCCGCAACAACCTTTTCAACCTTTACTTCCTCTTCTTTTTTATGAGTTTCGGCAACAGGTGTTGGTTCAACTGCGGGCTTATGATGGGTAACTGCGGGTTTTGGCTCCTGACTTACCGGTTCTTCTTTTTTCTTGTGTGGGGTCTTTAAATGATCGAGGTCTATTGTGCCTAACACCTTCAGTGGTTTGATTTCAGTCCTGCTGATAGTAAAGGTTTCCGCTACTTTATGTTCGTGTTTTGCAGGTTTTGGCTCGGTATGGTGAGATGGTTCAATCTTTTTGGAAGTATTTCCTTTGATGATAACTTCGTCATCGACAAAATCATCATCATCATCAGTGCGATGTCCTGAATCCTTGATGTCATCGAGTGAAACTGATTCTTTTGCTCCCCGATGAATTTTCAGATTGATTTTTTCCGACTCTTTTTTCAGGCTTACATCACCTTTGTACTCTTTTTCAAGCAGAAGATATGCATCATCTGTAATCTTGTTGTTTGGATTTGTATCAATGGCAAATCCTTTCTTGTGCAGAAACTCAACGATGGTTGAAATACCAACATTGAAATCCCGCGCTACTTTACTTAGTCTTTTAATACTTCCTATAACCATAAAATGCCAAAATTATTCAAATTCATTTTTAAGAATTCGCAGAACCTCATCGATTGTTTCTTCTTCGAGATCGGTCCTTTTGATCAGTTCTGACCGGGTAAGGGCCAATACATTTTTCGCGGTATCGCAGCCAATTAATTTCAATTGGTCAATTACCCAGCTTTCAATTTCATCTGAAAATTCTTCCAGGTTAACATCTTCATCGTCCTGCGCAACCTCACGGTAAACATCAATTTCGTAGCCGGTAAGCTGGCTGGCAAGTCTGATGTTCAGTCCACCTTTTCCAATGGCCATCGAAACCTCATCTGGTTTCAGATAAACGTCTGCTCTTTTGGTGTCTTCGTGCAATTTGATGGATGATACTTTTGCCGGATTCAATGCACGCTGAATAAACAGTTGCATGTTGGCCGAATAATTAATAACATCTATGTTTTCGTTTCGCAATTCACGTACAATGCCATGGATACGCGAACCTTTCATTCCAACACAAGCTCCTACAGGGTCAATTCTTTCGTCGTATGATTCAACGGCCACTTTGGCCCTTTCTCCCGGAATCCTGACAATTTTTTTGATGATAATCAAACCATCGAAAATTTCAGGAACTTCAAGTTCGAACAAACGTTCAAGAAAAACGGTAGAGGTACGCGAAAGAATAATCAACGGATTGTTGTTCCGCAATTCAACTTTATATACCACTGCCCGAAGGCTATCCCCTTTTCTGAAATAATCTGAAGGAATCTGTTCAGTTCTCGGAAGGATCAATTCGTTTCCTTCATCATCCAGAACAAGAATTTCTTTTTTCCAAACCTGATAAACTTCGCCGGTAACTATATCGCCGATTTTGCTTTTATATTTGGAAAAGATTTGGTCTTTTTCAAGTTCCATTATGCGACTGGCAAGATTTTGACGCAAATTCAGAATAGCCCTGCGGCCAAACTGGGCAAGTTTCACCTCATCGGTTACTTCTTCTCCAATTTCATAATCTGCATCAATTTTTTTGGCTTCTTTCAGGGTAATCTGCCTGTTCGGATCTTCAAAATCCTCATCGGCTACTATTTCCCGGTTGCGCCAAATCTCAAAGTCACCTTTATCGATGTTAATAATCACATCGAAGTTTTCATCTGTGCCGTAAGTTTTTTCCAGAACATTTTTAAAAACATCTTCAAGTACGCTCATCATGGTAGCGCGGTCGATATTTTTAAGTTCCTTGAATTCGGCAAAGGTGTCGATAAGATTAAGAGTCTCCATCTCGTCCCAATTTTAAAATTTTAATATTTTTTTTGCTTCTTTTATTTCAGAATATTCCAAATGATGAACTTTGGTTACGAGTTCCTTCTTTTTCGATCCTTCTATTTTTTCATTGGTTGTTACTTCCAGCTCAATTGCCTGTTCTTCAACCCCGATCAGCAGTCCATTCAGTTTTTGCCCGTTTGTAAGCAATACTTCAATTTCTTTGCCCACATTTTTCTTATACTGGCGCACCAGCCTGAAAGGTTCGGTTAAACCGGCAGAAAATACAGATAATTCAAAATCTTCTGCTTCCCTGTCAAGATTACTTTCAACATGTCTGCTTATTTCAACTATTTGGTTGATTGAAATGCCAGTGTCACTATCAACCATGATATGAATCTCATTGCTTGTTGATATCGTTACATCGACCAGAAACTGGTCATCTGCAAGCTTTTCATTTACAAGTTCTGCTATTTTTACTTTGTCGGTCATATTTTTGTAATAAAATAGGGGACTTTCGATCCCCCTAACGCTGGTAACCCCAAATTGTCGGCACAAAAATAGTAATTTTAATTAAAATGTCAAAATCAATTATTTAAGGTTTTTATAATCATTTAGTTTTATAATTAAGGATCAAAGCAAATGAGCGTATAAAACAGAAAACTTTTCTATTTTTGTAGTCTTTGTCCTAACAAACAGATAGTTAACGATTTGAAAACAAATAAGAAGAAAATCATCAACGATCCGGTATTTGGATTTATTAATATCCGTTCCGAACTTGTCTTTGATTTAATAGAGCACCCTTATTTTCAACGACTGCGCCGAATCAAACAACTTGGATTGTCGTGCATGGTTTATCCGGGCGCCAACCACACCCGTTTCGAACATGCATTGGGGGCTGTTCACCTGATGCGGTCGGCCATTGGGATCTTGCAGCTAAAAGGTCAGGAGATTACCGATGAGGAAGCCGACGCGGTTACCATCGCCATTTTGCTGCACGATATCGGGCACGGGCCATTTTCTCATGCACTTGAAACAACTTTGGTGCAAGGCGTTCCCCACGAAAGCATTTCATTGCTGCTGATGGAAGAACTCAATCGGCAGTTTAACGGCAAACTGGACCTCGCTATTCAAATCTTCACAGGACACTACCACAAGCATTTTTTGCATCAACTGGTTTCCAGTCAACTCGACATGGACCGACTGGATTATCTGAGCCGCGATAGTTTTTTTTCAGGAGTATCCGAAGGAATTGTCAGTTCGGAGCGGATTATTAAAATGTTAAGTGTAAAGAATGATGAACTGGTGGTTGAATACAAAGGTATTTATTCGGTTGAAAATTTTCTGATTGCACGAAGGTTGATGTATTGGCAGGTTTATTTGCACAAAACGGTTTTGTCGGCCGAATACCTACTTATAAATGTACTGGCCCGTGCGCGCGAGCTTGCTTTGCAGGGGTGCGATATTTTTGCGCCTCCCGTGTTGAAATCATTTTTGAACCAGCACATTACTTTGGAAGATTTTATCCATAACCGTATTATTGCAGGACGGCCGGCACTCGATCTTTTTGCCGGTCTCGACGATAACGATATTATTTCTTCGGTAAAAGAATGGCAGGACAATCAGGATCCAATATTATCCTACCTTTCAAAATGTATAATCAACCGGCGTTTGTATAAAATCAAGATCAGTAAAAAACCATTTTCTGAACAAAAGATAAGTCTCCTGAAGGAAAAGATCTGCCGTCATTTCAATGTAGGCGATGATCAACTTCACTATTTCCTGATTATTGATACCATTTCAAACAGTGCCTACAACAAGGTTTCCAGCGATAAAATCAATGTTGTTTTCAAGAACAATAAGATAAGCGATTTATCGGATGCTTCTGACATTGACCTCTCTGTATTTTCTGAAACTGTCAGGAAATATTTTATCTGTTATCCGAAAGAATTGGACATTAAGTAATTTAAATCTATTTTTGCCGGGCATTAAGAAAACATATATGGAATTCAAAGCTCAAAACATAGCTGATTTTCTGGGAGGTACGGTTGAAGGGGATGCCAATGTAACGGTATCTGGCGTAGCTAAAATCGAAGAAGGGAAACCCGGGACATTGGCATTTCTATCCAATCCGAAATACACTAAATATATATACGAAACCGAATCATCTATTGTAATTGTCAATCAGGATTTTGAATTGGAGGCCGAAGTAATGGCAACTTTGATAAGGGTTCCGGATGCCTACAAGGCATTTGCTTCGCTACTCGAACTTTATCAACAAGCCAAAGGAAATAAATCAGGAATTGAAAACCCTTCGTTTGTTGATGCCACGGCAACCTTGGGCAACGATATTTATCTGGGCGCTTTTGCCTACATCGGAAAAAATGTACAAATTGGAAATCACGTAAAAATATATCCTCAAGTTTATGTTGGCGACAACACCATCATCGGTGACAACAGTATCCTGTTTTCAGGAGTGAAAATTTACGAAGAAACACGAATCGGAGCAGCATGTATTATTCATTCAGGTGCTGTTATCGGCGCTGATGGATTCGGGTTTGCTCCAAATGAGGACGGCACCTATCAGAAAATTCCACAGGTTGGAAATGTTATTTTGGAAGATTTGGTGGAAATTGGTGCCAATACCACCATCGATTGTGCCACAATGGGTTCAACCATTATCAGGAAAGGAACAAAAATTGACAATCTCGTTCAAATAGCCCACAACGTAGAAATTGGCGAAAACACTGTAATGGCAGCACTTACAGGAATAGCCGGTTCATCAAAAATTGGAAAGAACTGCCGTTTTGGTGGCCAGGTTGGAGTTGCAGGACATCTCAGTATTGGCGACAACGTAAATATAGGCGCTATGTCGGGCGTTTCGCACAACATAAAATCAGACAATACCGTTTTACTGGCCCCAGCTATGGAAATTGGCCAGGCTGCCAGGGTCACAGCTGTATACCGAAACCTCCCCCGACTGAGGGAGCAGGTAATCGATTTGGCCAAACAGATTGCTCAGATTAAAATAAAGCTGGAAG
The DNA here is from genome assembly GCA_031421065.1 of Prolixibacteraceae bacterium. Classification (GTDB taxonomy): domain Bacteria; phylum Bacteroidota; class Bacteroidia; order Bacteroidales; family Prolixibacteraceae; genus Aquipluma. The sequence goes on along the minus strand of JANONW010000075.1, from coordinate 2,716 downwards.
AATAATTAAAATAAAGAATGACAGTTAAACAAAAAACATTAGCAAAAGAATTTTCGATCAGAGGTAAAGGATTGCATACCAGCTGTGAAGTGAGCATGACTTTCAAACCCGCCCCCATCAACCACGGTTTTAAATTTCAACGCGTTGATCTTGAAAACAAACCTGTTATCAGCGCAAGTGCCGAATTTGTGGTTGACACATCACGCGGTACTGTGATTGAAGACCAGGGAGCCCGGCTCAGCACCATCGAGCATAGCCTGGCAGCATTGACCGGAATGGACCTTGACAATGTGCTGATTGAAATTGACAACGAGGAAGTGCCGATTATGGATGGCAGCGCCCGCTATTTCGTTGAAGAAATTGAAAAAGCAGGAATTGTGGAACAGGATGCCAAGCGCGAATATTTTGTGGTTACCGAAAAGATCGTCTATAAAAATGAGCAAACCGGTTCTGAAATTATCGCCCTTCCCGACAACGATTATTCATTAAATGTTTTGATTTCGTTCGACTCGACAGTACTGAACAACCAGTTTGCCTCAATGAACTCATTGGCTGATTTCAAGAAAGAAATTGCCAACTGCCGCACATTTGTTTTTCTGCACGAACTTGAATTTTTACTACAGAACAACCTTGTAAAAGGTGGTGACGTTGACAACGCCATTGTAATTATAGACAGGCCCGTAAGTCAGGATGAACTAGACCGGTTGGCCGACCTGTTCAATCATAAACATGTTGAGGTAAAATCGCAGGGAATATTAAATAATATTGAACTGCAATACGACAATGAATGTGCCCGCCATAAGCTTCTTGATGTAATTGGCGACCTGGCACTGGCAGGGAAGAGGATTAAAGGACGAATAATTGCCACTAAGCCTGGGCACCGTGCAAATACTTCATTTGCAAAAATGATTGCAAAAGCCATTCATAAAGAAGATACCCGGGAAAAGGCACCGCATTATGATGCGAATTCGCCGGTTATAATGGACGTGAATCAAATAAAAAAATTACTCCCACACCGTTTCCCTTTCCTTTTAGTCGATAAAGTTATTGATATTCAGGACACTTACCTTGTTGGGATTAAGAACGTGACCGTTAATGAACCTTTCTTCCAAGGACATTTTCCTGAAGAACCCGTGATGCCGGGAGTCCTGTTGGTCGAAGCAATGGCTCAGGCTGGTGGAATTTTTGTGCTCCGTAACCTTGTTGGAAAATATTCGACCTACTTTATGAAGATTGACAATGTAAAATTCAGGAAAAAAGTAGTGCCTGGCGACACAATTGTTTTTAAGGTTACACTAACCTCGCCGATCCGCAGAGGTATCGCTGAGATGCGCGGAATTTGCTATGTTGGCGATTCAGTAGTTGCTGAAGGTGATTACATGGCACAAATTGTTAAGATAAATTAATTAGAAACAGATAACAGATAACAAATGAAACAACCATTGGCTTACGTACATCCAGAGGCAGAATTAGCTGAGAACGTAGTTATTGAACCTTTTGTAACCATCGACAAAGATGTGATTATTGGTGAAGGAACACGGATCGGATCGAGTGTGACCATTTTACCTGGAGTACGCATTGGTAAAAACTGCCAGATTTTTCCCGGTGCTGTTATCGGGGCAGTGCCACAGGATTTAAAATTCAGAGGTGAGTATTCGACCGTTGAAATTGGCGACAATACTACCATTCGCGAATTTGTGACCATTAACCGTGGAACTTCAGCAAAAGGGAAAACTGTTATTGGCAACAATTGCCTGCTGATGGCTTATGTGCATGTGGCCCACGATTGCGTAGTTGGAAACAATGTAATTTTGGTGAACAACACCCAGTTGGCAGGCGAAGTAATCGTTGACGACTATGCCATCCTTGCCGGAATGGTAGCTGTGCATCAGTTTGTACATGTTGGCTCTCATGTTATGATTGCGGGTGGTTCACTCGTTCGCAAAGATGTTCCTCCGTTTATAAAAGCCGGACGCGAACCGCTTTCGTATGTCGGTATCAACTCAATTGGGCTGCGCCGCCGCAATATCAGCAACGAAAAAATTCGTGAGATCCAGGAAATATACCGCTACATATATCAAAAAGGGCTGAATATTTCTCAGGCCGTAGAGATCATCGAAGCAGAAATGCCAGCATCTACCGAAAGGGATGAAATACTTTTATTCATCAAAGATTCGAAACGCGGAATTATTCGTGGTTATATGCCCGATTAATTTTCCTGAAAAATACTTTTCAAAAAGGCTCTGAAGTTGTCAGGGCCTTTTTTATGCTTGAAGTGGAATGAAGATATTTATACTGCGAACAAATCCGTATAGAAAAACCCGTATTGTAATTGAATAAGAATTAAGTAATTTTGGGAACAACTTAATTAAAATTCAGTGGATGCAAAATCAAATATTTAATATAATTGTGGAGCAAGGTGTCGATGGATATCTCATATCTTCGGTTATTGAATTACCCGGTTGCCATACTCAAGCAAATACATACGACGAACTTTTAGTAAGGACAAAAGAAGCAATTGAACTATACCTTGATGAGAAAAAACGGTTTAAGCCCACAAGCAAATTTCTTAGCTTCAGACATCCAATACTATCGTAGATTAAAGCGCGACTGTTTCGTAGATCAGTCTTAAATTTGTGAGTGGAAAATGGGTTTCTGTTTGGTTTAAAATGGCACATAAATCTTTCACTGCCTGATTTGCCCTCGGAGTAGAAAG
>JANONW010000074.1:0-2432 GCA_031421065.1 Prolixibacteraceae bacterium | reverse complement strand
GCGGCGCCCCAGTGGCTGCCAAGCAGCGTGCCGGCGCTGTCGCTGACACCGGCGCTGCTCGCGGGTGCATCGCCGCATCCGGCTGACGACGAACCACCGGGCGCGCTGATGATGTACACCTCGGGCACCACCGGTGCGCCGAAAGGTGTGTTGCGCCCGCTGCTACCCGCCGAATGGCGCGGCACGCCGCCCTTTGCGGCCGACCTGATCGACTTGTTCGGCATCGGCGGCAGCGAGGTGCGCTACCTGTCCACTGCACCGCTGTACCACGCAGCGCCGCTGCGCACGGCGCTTGCCGTCACCGCCGGCGGCGGCACCGTGTTCGTGATGGACCACTTCGACGCCAACGCGGCGTTGCGGCTGCTTGAAGTTGAAGCCATCACCCACAGCCAATGGGTGCCGGCGATGTTCCAGCGGCTGCTCGCCCTGCCGGCCGAACGGCGCGCCGGTTTCCGGGCCCCGGCGCACCGCTCCGCGATCCATGGTGCAGCGCCTTGTCCAGTGCCGCTGAAGCGCGCGATGATCAACTGGTGGGGGCCGATCCTGCTGGAGTACTACTCGGGCAGCGAAGGCATCGGGCTGACGCTGATCGACGCGCAGGAGGCGCTGCAGCACCCGGGGTCGGTCGGCCGCGCGCGCAAAGGGCGGTTGCACATCGTTGACGAAAGCGGCCACGAACTACCGTCGGGTCGCACCGGCCTGGTCTGCTTCTCGGGCGTCTCGCCATTCGCTTACTACAAAGCACCGGAGAAGACCGCGAAGCGCACCACGCCGCAAGGCTGGCAGACCTTTGGCGATGTCGGCCATGTTGACGCGGACGGCTACCTCTTCCTGACCGACCGGCTGGACGACATGATCATCTCCGGCGGCGTCAACATCTACCCGCAGGAAATCGAAACCGTGCTGCGCGACGCACCCGGCGTCTGGGACTGCGCCGTGGTCGGCATGCCCGACGAACGTTTCGGTGAAAGGCCGGTGGCCTTTGTGGTGGCCGCACACAACGCCGCATGCAACGCCACGCTGTCCATCGATGCGTTGCGCGCCTTCTGCGAAACCCGGCTCGGCCGCACCAAGCAGCCGGCCGCCTTCCACCTCATCGACGCGCTGCCGCGCTCGGCTACCGGCAAGCTGCTGCGGCGCGAATTGCGATCCAAAGTGGAACCGACATGAAGGTGCGGGAGCCCGGCGCGGCTGTGTTCACAGGTGCCGACCGCGCCATCTTCATCGAGTGCGCCCGTGAACCGCAGCCGCGAGCTGATCAGCAGACTGTGATGCTCACTCGGGGCTGATTCCCGCTTCCTTGACCTTGCGGCCCCAGGACAGCAGTTGCGTGCGCATCGTGCGGTCTAGCTCGGCCGCAGAGCCGGGCGCGACGTCGGCACCGAGCGCTGCCAGCCGGTCGGCGATGTCCTTGCGCTGCAGCGTGCGGATGATCTGCTCGCTCAGCCGGTTTGTGATGTCGGCCGGCAGATTAGCCGGTGCCAGCACACCGACCCATGCCGTGACCTCGAAGCCCGGCAGGTTGGCCGCCGCAGCGATGGTGGGCAGTTCGGGTGCCTGCGGGCTCTTCTGCTCAGTCGTCACCGCCAGCAGCCGCACACGCCCGGACTTCACATGCGCCTGGCTCGACGCCAGGTCAACGAACAGGAAGTTCACCTGGCCGCCGATGAGATCGGTCAGTGCCTGCGGTGTACTCTTGTACGGCACAGCTGCGGCATCCATCTTCGTCAGCATCGTGAACGCTGCACCAGCGATCTGGCCACTGCCGCTGCCATAGGCATAACTCATCTTGCTCTGCGCCTGCCGGCCCAGCGCCACCAGCTGATCCACCGTCTTCGCCGGCGACGCCGCGTTCACCGCCAGCACGAATGGGAAGTAGCAGACGCGCGCTACCGGCGTGAAATCGGCAATCGGGTCATAGGGCAGCTTCTTGAAGATGTGCGGATTGACCGAGTGCGCGGTGTTCGTGCTGAGGAACAGCGTGTAGCCGTCGGGTGCCGACCTGGCGACGTTTTCTGCCGCCAGCATGCCCGAGGCGCCGGGTTTGTTCTCCACCACGAAGGGCTGGTGGAAACTGGCCTGCAACTCTTCGGCCAGCAGCCGCGCGACGATGTCGCTGGCGCTGCCGGCGCCAAAGGCGGTAACGATGCGCACCGGCTTGTTCGGCCAGACCGGTGGCGATTGGGCAAAGGCATTGGCGGCGGCCAGGCCACTCAACAGCACCAGGGCGCCCAGCAACAAGCGGATCATGAGCAAGTCTCCAGGCACGACGCAGGGAAAATACCGCGGCCTCTTGGCCTGCATTTATAGTACGCTAGCGTAATAGATACCACCCCGGTGTTGACCCTAAGCCTGCCATGAGTTCGACGCCGCTGAACGGCCTGAAGGTGCTGGATCTGTCCAAGGTGCTGGCCGGCCCGCTGTGTGCGCAG
>JANONW010000073.1:0-8597 GCA_031421065.1 Prolixibacteraceae bacterium | reverse complement strand
TTTAGGGCTAAAGCCCAGATCCCTCATCTTCATTTTACCCGTTGACTGAAGTCAACGGCAAAGGATATCGCCTCAATATTCAACTGTTTTGGTAAATAAACGGATATTCATTTAATACTTTGCAACATTACCTTTTGGCTTCGCAGTGTCCATTTAATATTTTGCAAAGTTGCAGTTTTTACGGGTTTATTTTAAGGCTTAGTAATCTCATTTACTTGCAAGCCTTGCGGTACAAAAGTAAATATTAAAACGGAAACGGACTGTAAATTGGTTCCCTTCGATACGCTTTCCTTCTATACGCTTCGCTCTGCTAGTGCGGATTTGCAATCTGCACTTCTTAACATTGGATCTGTGATCCATTTTGGTGCAACATTGAAATCTTGTCGGTACTCCTTTGGTGATCAGTGTTTGTTTAAAATACGAATTGCACCCCGATACGGTCCCCGAAAATAAGGGGCTGACTGTTCCCTATTAAATATTGCTTCGCATTTCACAGGGCAAACCTCCCTACGGGGCAGGCGAATTGGGACGAATTGAACTAAAATGCGAATTGTCAGTTGTTGAATTATTTACTTCAGGCTATATTTTTCTGAGTAATCTTGCGGTGTGATGTACACGTGCTATACCAATATGATCCGGATGAATTTTATAAACGATTCGGTAATACCCTTCTATAAGTTCTCTAATTGATTTTTGTCCAAACTCCGGAACAATCCTGCCTGATTCAGGGAAACTGTATAGCAAACCAACTCTTGCAATAAACTTTTCGATCATACGATTAGCATACACTGGAGATTCTGTAGAAATATAATCGTGAATATTCTTAAGATCTGAAATAGCTAAAGGAGTCCAGACAATTTTTACCATTGTTTGGTTATTTTTATGACTTCATCATGGGGTATTGTATTTTTCTGCTCTAATTGCAAAAGTCCATTTTCTACTTTTTCCATGAAAATAAGTTTTTCGAGTAATTTTTCCAACTCAAAATCCTGGGGCAGCTTTTTAATTGCTTCAATTACAGTTTCTTTTTTCATTGTGATAAGTTTTAATTCTTTTCAAGCCGTAAAGATACTACAATTTTGATTTTGCTTTTTTAACGACGTAGCGTTCAACCAGAAAATGGTAATAGTCAATTAATTCATTTTGTGCTTTTTTAGGCAATCGTTGAATGTCAATCATAGCTTGTAAATTATCTAAATCAAAGGTATGAAAAATGTACGAATTCTTTTAAATACGAACGACATGAATGTGCAAATCGTTAATCGTGTGGATCGATGCTACCACCTACTGGTGCAGCTTTGCCAGCCTCTGGCTGACAGGCAATCTGCACTTCTTAATCAAAGGGCGCATAGGCGCTTATTAGTATGAATGAGATGTCAACTAATTTTACTTATCAATTGATTAAAGCTTAAAATAGGAATACCTTCAATTTCTTTCAAACTTAATAAATCCTCATCACCGGTAACCAGAAAGTCGGCTTTGCCATCAACAGCAAGATTTAAAAGAAAATTATCTTTAAAGTCGCGGCAAATCTCAATAGAAGATCTGATAATGATTAGTTTGCCATATATATCGAAAAATGACAGAAGTTTCAAAATGTCTTCTTTTGAAAAATATTTTTTGAATTTTGGTCTTGAAGTTACGTTAGTGAATTCTTCGATTAATTCGTAAGAGAATAATAGGGTTATTTTTCCCCGGAGAAGTAATTCATCAATAGTATCGAGTTTTTTTGAAATAAGGAAACTAATCCAAAGATTGGTGTCAAGAATAATTTTTTTACTGTCCATATCTTTCTCTCCTGACGGCTTCAACTTCTTTAGTAATTTCATCGAAGGATAACGATAGTTCAGAATTTTTCCGAAGTTTCTTGAGCAATTCAGAAAATTCGTTGACGGGATTGTTTTTTTGTATTCTAATCAAGTTCAAATTCGCCAAGCCTTTTAAAATGCTTTTTGCCTTCGGGTTAATTATTTCAATATTGAAAGTTTCCATATTATTTGTTTTTACAAAGGTAAAAAAAACTAACTAAATAACATTGGTGAAAAGCGATACCCGCTAGTGCGGATTTGCAATCTGCACTTCTTAACTTTGGATCTGTGATCCATTTTGGTGCAACATTGAAATCTTGTCGGTACTCCTTTGGTGATCAGTGTTTGTTTAAAATACGAATTGCACCCCGATACGGTCTCCGAAAATACGGGGCTGGCTGTTCCCTATTAAATATTGCTTCGCATTTCACAGGGCAAACCTCCCTACGGGGCAGGCGAATTAAGGCGAATTACACAAAGAAGACGAATTACACGGATTGGGACGAATTGTCACGAAAATACGAGTTCCTCATGTGCCGGACTCAATTATAACCGATTGATAATTTCCCAATGGCCGCCTTTGTCGGGGCCAATACGTTTGAGAATTCCTAATCCTTTTAATTTGGCTATGTTATTTTCAATTGCAGTTTGACTTATCCCAATAGTTTTACTAAGTTGCGACAAACTTATGTGTGGGTTATTTTTTACTGATTCCAGAATCGAGCGTTGATTATCGCCCAACTTATCGCCCAACTTAGAGGATGAACTTGAATAAATAGTTACCATAAAACCATCTGAAATATTTTGAAATTCAGGGGTGGGCAATTGCTCTTCTTTAAAATAATTTATGATCCGCTGAATACCTGAACCATATTTTTCAATAAGTCCGAGATCTTTAAAAAAATCAGCAAGGAGCTTATTTCGGGGAGTTGAACGATAGGTGTTTGATAACAAGTCTTGAATACTAATCGTATCCGGCAATCGGCCTGGATTGTAAAATTCGATTTTGTTGTCGAATACTTTAACGATAGAATCGGATGTCAAACGATAGTCCCGATGCACAACCATATTGATCACGATTTCGCGAATTGCTTCGATTGGGAATTGCCATTTCTGTATGTTTTGCGCATTACCGGTAATAATAACCTCTTTGTTGATGTGTTTTTATACAGTGCCTCCCTTTGTATTTGAAAAAGCCACAAGTGTTTCAATAACATCTTCATTGAATGATGTTTTAAACTCGACCTTTTTGGATTCAGAAGCAGGAAGGGTAGGCATATTCATAAGATACAAAATCTGCTTTGAAAAATTTATGCAATGGTTGGTGGTCGTAAAATACGGGCAGTTAAAGTTCCAGGTATAAAGTTCAAAGTTTCAATGTTCGGGAAATACAAGGAGAAAGGGAAAACAAGGAAAAAGTAAAAAGTATGGAATGTTTCGCGTTTATCGTTTCTTTTGTCGCACCTTCAATGTCTTTCCAATTTTGTTTATCTTGTGAGAACTGCCATTGAATTTGTCCTGCATTGTACCCGCTCAAATCTAATTCGATGGTATCACCAATGAATTCGGTATATTGAGCATAGGTGGGCGTAAGTCCGGTTACAATAATCAGGAGGAGGCCGATGAATGTTATTGTTCTCATGCTTTATAACTCCCCACAATTAATTTCTTTCTGTAAATCTTCTTCCCAGCAATTTGAAGGATGTATATCCCATCTTTTAGATTTTTGCGTTCAATCCCTACTTCGCCTGAATAAACCGGTTTCGCGAAAACAATTTTCCCCGTTAGATAATTCATAATCAAATATTCTTTGGCGTGCAATCAAACGTTTAACTTACAACTTGATTTCATGTTATTATAATGAAATCATAATAACTCTCTTGTGGTCGGCTAAAGAGGCAATTACAGGAACTTCCGGGTGACACCTTGCCCAACTCTCAATTGGAAGTTTGTTTGTTGGGTTACGGTGCAAAAAGACGCACCTAACCCAACCTACTACTTGGTAATTGTTGACATACAGGGTGTAATAAATTGAACATTCACGTTATTTTTTTCTTCCCTTTGCCGGTCAACCCCTTAAAGTTCTCACCCGTCACCACTGGTTTGCCGGATCGTTTTTCAATATCCAGGCGGGTGTTGCCCGCAACCGCGCCGCCTTCCTGGGCATCCTTCTTCAGCGGTTCAATACCCTTTGAATCCCTGTCACGATGCAGCTTGGCGGTGGTTGCCTCGCCAAGCATAGTCAGGATCAGCTCAATATCGGTCATATGGTCGCGCAGGTTCTCTCGTGCCAATCCTTTTCACCTGCTTGTATTCATCCACCTTCAGATCAAAAGCCCCCTGCATAATCTCGTTGGTCAGTATCGCATATTCCTGGCTGGTCTTGGCCTCACGATTTTTCCACTCGTCAGTCAAATCCTGACGGACGGCAATGCCACGCATCCGCTTGTCAATCCACTCTTTCGGATACCCTTTTTTCTCATACACCGCCTGCATCCGCTCCATGGAGAGTTCTGGATTTTCAATCTCCTCTATCCGCTCATAACCCACCCGCGCCAGCCATTGTTTGAGCGGTTCAACCTTGGGCGAAGGAATTGACTGGATGATACGGAACATGGTTTCAGTGTTGGCGCAATCAGTAGCGTAATACTTCCCATCAGCAGCAACAAATTTCAGTTGTACGATTTTGTCGTACAACTCGGAATACCCTTCTTTAGCCAACTTACGCTTAAGATCGCTCCAATATCGTTTTGGAGTGTTGCTAGCGGTAAGCACGTCTACAATATCAATGACAGAAAACCACCATTCGCCTTCATTCATGATTTTACGAATACGTTGACCTTCAAAAAAAGCCACACGTATTAAATCAGATTTTGTCATGATGCATACTCCCTTCATGTTTTGCCAACCAAAAATTTGTGACCAGAACGAGCAAGGGCAAACATCTTTTCCACCACCTCGCTGGTGGGCCTCTTAGCCTTATTAGCCCCTGCTTCGAGGCGGTTACAGGTTCCGGGTGACACCTTGCAACTCTCAATTGAAAGTTCTGTTTGTTGGGTTACGGTGCAAAAAGACGCACCTAACCCAACCTACGATCTACAACCTTTATGACATTATTTTGTTAGCCTTCCCACCCAGCCTTCACAGCACCTTCCCATCATCCAGAGCCAACCGCTGACGGGCTATTTCAATAGAACGATGCAACTTGGATTCCAGCAACGCTTTTGGGGGCAAAAGCGTGAGATAATCCGCCACACGGATATTGCTTTTGTCCAGCTGCAACAACTCTACATGCTCATGATTCTTTCCCGTGCAGAGGATCAGGCCAATGGGGGTGTTCTCGCCGGCCAATTGTTCGCGCCTCTCCAGGTAGCGCAGATACAGCTCCATCTGGCCTTTGTAGGCGGCTTCAAATTCTCCGATTTTCAGATCAATTGCCACCAGGCATTTCAGGCGGCGGTGGTAAAAAAGGAGATCGATATAATAATCACGCTGATCAATAGTGATCCGCTTTTGCCGCGCCATAAACGCGAAATCACTACCAAGCTCGATAATGAATCGTTGCAGTTCAGCCAGGATGGCAGATTCGAAGTCTTTTTCGGAATAACTGTCGGACAGGCCAAGAAAATCCAGCACATAAGGATCGCGGAAGGTGAGATCCGGTGAGAGTTGGCCCTGGTCGCGCAGAAGATCGAGGTCTTGTCGGATGGTGTCTTCCGGCTTTTTGGATATGGCCGTGCGCTCGTAGAGTAGCGAGTTGATGCGCTCTTGCAACTGACGAACGCTCCAGCGTTCGAGGCGGCAGATTTCGAGGTAGAAATCGCGTTTGAGGCTATCGTCAATCTGAATAATGAGCCGCAGATGCGACCAACTCAATTGTGAACACACTGTGTGCAGAATCTCGACCTCGGGAAAAATCTCCGCGACACGTAAGCAGTAACGAAGTTGGCGTTCGCTCCACCCTTTTCCAAAATCAGTTATTAATTGCCGCGCCAATTCGGCGATCACCCGCTTACCATATTCAGCCCTTTGCCCCTGCAGCAATTCGCTGTTCATACGTCGACCAATCTGCCAGTAGAGTTGGGTCAGTTCGGCATTGACCGCACCGGCTACCCGCTGCCGGGCAGCATCAATGAGATGGCGCACATCGACAAGCAGTCGGTTATCATCGGTTGGAATGGGGTTGGCCATGTTAAGGGGCAAGGTTCAAGGTAATTAAGGTTCAAGGTTTCAAGGTAACGCAACCTTCGGTTTTGACGGGGACTGATGTTTTGATTGGGTCATTTTATAACTTTAACTCCTGCCTGTGCAAAGCCAACGGCAAGAGGTAATCCAACATAGCCTAAACCGATTATACCGACAGTTTCGGTGTTGGAGGAGATTTTTGCGAGTAGAGTGGATGCTTGTGACATGATTGGTTATTTAGATTACACGAATGATATTGGTACTGAATTACACGAATTTTACACGAATGGCACGAAACGGCTTAATTGACAATGCGTTTTGATGTTAGGGAAGGAGTGCCGAAGTTTATGAGCAAACCTAACTTATAACGAGTGGCTTTTACATTGTTGCCAGTCTGACGATGGTCGGCATCAGTTAAGACTTTTGTAGCTTTTAATTCGATAACAATTGAATCGTAACAAACAAAATCAGCCCGAAAATATTTTTTCAGCGGTTGAATGTCGTAAAACACAGGTAACTTCTTTTCACGTTCATAAGGGATATCTGCATTTTTAAAAAGGATGTCTGTCATCGTAGTGTTCGTGTCATTCGTTTTTAATTCGTGAAATTTTAATCAGTTTCTTTCCACTTTTCTTTGATCCCGGAGAAGAATTGTTTTCCAAATATGATTCCGGCACCCACAATTCCTCCGAGGAAAATCCAGATAAAGAGGATCATGGCCTTTTTTGGTTTCGATTTTTCGGAAGGAACGGTAACCGGTTCTACGATGGTAAACACGGGTGTTTCTTTTTTAACTTGTATTTTTGCTTGTTCCAATTGTTTGGCCAATTCCTGAAATACGCCGAAAGAGATGGTATACCTGGTTTGGATACGGTCGGTTTCAATCTGGGACAAACCGCTGGTGAAATTTTTGTTGCGGTCGTTAACAATAGCAAGGCTTACCTGGGCTTTTTCGAATTCAGCCTTGGTTTCATTGTATCGGCCCTGGATAAAATTGAGGTTGGCAGTTGCTTTTTCGATCTTGAATTCGGTAATATACTGCTGTAGCAAATCTTGCGCTTTTTGGGCCAATTGTGCTGCTGCCAAAGCTTCCGGCATTTTAGCATTAAGGGTTAAATAACCTTCTTTGGCATTCACATCCATTGAAATTAGATCGTCAAGGGCTTTTTTAACGGTATATTGATCATCTGTTAAAAGGATGGGCTGTTTGCCTGAGTCATTCGGAAGGACCAATTCTTTTGGTTTTCCTTTGATAGCTTTGATGATAACGAACGGAAGGCCGATGGTATATTTTTTAATCGCGCCCAATACTGAAGGCTTGCTGTATTGGGTGTAATAATCGAATAGTGAAACAGGCTGTGCAATCTTGCTGAAATTAAGCGGGACATTCATCAGTTCGAGCTGAAAAGGAATGCTGTTCAAAATTTGTGGGTACACCATGGGCGATAGTTCTGCACCCTGGTTCATATCAAGACTGATACCTGCCAATGCTGCAAGTCCGCCCAGTCCGCCCAGTTCGGATTGGCTGTCACCACCCATCTGGGGAACCATAACTGTAGTTGCAGTGTATTCTTTGGGAGAAAAAATTGCCACGAATACCCCCAGGATAGCACCTGTTAGAACGGAAAGGAAGATGGTTTTTCGTCCGTCCCATAAGGTTTTGACCAGGGCAAGGAGGTCAATTTCATCATCGGCGACCGATTGGGGAGTTGGCGAAGGTATGTGCTTTTCTGTCATAGGAATGATTGAAGGGTTGTGGAAAGTTGTTGGTTGTCAAAGGCTTGTCAGTTGTCGGGGGAATGCGAATTATACGAATTAAAGCGAATCACACAAATGTTGTCAGTTGTCAAATAGTTGTTGGTTAGTAGGCCCCCATTATCTTTGATATAACCGCTGCACCTAATGCTATAAGTACTTAGCAGCAGAGCTGCGTAATATTTGTAGAAAGATAAAACGAACGAATTCAACTGTCCGCGAAATGAAGCTGGACAATACGTTAACCTCTTTTCGGACGGAATAGGATCGCCCTTCCAAAACAAGTTACATTAGAGGCTTTAAACCGAAAACTGACAATTCTTTACTGTTATATCTTGTCACGCGGATGCATGAAATGCCTTAAACCGACAATCGACAACTGATAACCGACAACCTACTTTGCAAGCTGCTGTATAAGCAAGTAAAGTGTTAAAGTTGAAGTAATTGCTGTAGCTGTTCTGCCCATAATGTTGTCCCAGTCGGTTTTCTTATTATCTCCTGTTTTTTCAACTTTTGGTGGTTTCATCTGCAAAGTAATCATTGATCCGGATTTGGCATTGGGATAGTTCCTGAATATAAACAGAAAATGTTTGGTCGAGAGCATCTGGTTGTTTGGCAGCGTAACCGTTACGCTGTTTCTGTTGGCCCTTTGCTGAAAACCTCCGGCAAAATTACGGATATACCAACCGGCAGATTTTTGTCCCTGAAATCTTAGTACATGACAAAAATATAAATATCTGATTATAAGCAAAATAAGTTCTTTTAAATTTGGATAATACCCTGAATATCATTATCTTACAAGAAATTACAACATATCTAAGTAAGAAATATGACATCCAAGGTAGACAC
>JANONW010000072.1:0-24321 GCA_031421065.1 Prolixibacteraceae bacterium | reverse complement strand
CATTATTATTGAACCCTTTCAGGGTTCTGAATCATCTCGTATTCACATCCACCGGTTTCACCGGTGGTTATTCATATTAAATCCTTTCAGGATTTCTTGCCGCAACTATGTTGAAGATATTAAATTGAAAATGCATAGATTTTGCATCTTTAATTTAAATTTTCTTGCACTTAATCTAAAAAGACAGCAATTATTTTATTGAAATACTGTGTGTTGTAAATTTTTCAGCAGACCCTAATAACTGAATACTGAGACTGCTCACTGAACACTTTCTTCTCATGGCTTCAAAATCACCTTCATCAAACCTGCTTCCTTGTTGTAAAGACGGTGGAACCATTCGTTTCCTTCATCGAGCGGTGCAACTTTGCTGATCAATCGATCAACTTTAATTTTTCCTGAAGCAATCAGTTCAAGGCAAAGCGGATATTCTCCTGCCGAAGCACATGAACCCAGTACTTTTATTTGCCGGGTCACTACTTTCTGAAGTGGAAATCTGACTTCGGGAGCCAGGTTGCCAATTAAAGTAACAGTTCCGCCCTTTCGGGTACAATCAATTGCCATGTTGACAGTTGGCTCAATTCCAACAACTTCAAAAACAATGTCAGCACCGCGATTTTCGGTTTCATTCAGTACTTTTTTAATTAATTCAGGATCATTCGATTCGATGGTCAGGTCAGCCCCCAATTCCGAAGCTAATTTTAGTTTTTCATCGATCTGATCAATGGCGATTACTTTTCCGCAACCGGCAGCTTTCAGGGACTGGATGCAAAGCAGCCCAATCATTCCGCAGCCTATTACCACCGCAGTATCACCAGCTTTAACTGAGCTGATGGCAGTGGCATGAACGGCAACCGAAACGGCTTCAATCATCGCTGCCTGTTCAAAACTGATGTTTTCTGGAATGGAATACAGAATGTGCGCCGGAACAGCAACATATTGGGCAAAAGCGCCGTTTTGTCGGTATTCATCGCACGAAACGCCAAGCACGCGCCGGTTTTCACATAAATTGATATCGCCCCGTTGGCAATAATAGCATGAGCCGCACGAAATGGTGGAGTCGAAAGTAACCCGATCGCCAACTTTCCATCCCAAAACATCCGAAGCTATTTCATAAATGGTTCCGGAAGCTTCGTGCCCCATTATTACCGGAGGTTGGCGGCGGCCAGTGCTACCGTCCATTCCGTGAACATCGCTTCCGCAAATGCCGCAGGCTTCCACTTTAATCAATGCCCAGCCGGGTTTTAACTCCGGAATTTCAGTTTCGTGGAAGGTCAATTCATTGTATTTTTCCAGAACAAGTGATTTCATAGGTGATATTTCGATTTGGTTCATTTTATGCACTTTCAGTGCGAACCCCCTTGTCCTTCAATTTTTGCCATCGCCTTATTTTTCTTATTTTTTTTGCCTGTGCCTTCGCCTATGCCTTTTCCCCTCCCGAAAGGTATAAAAAGTAACAATGCATTCAGAATAAATCCTGAAATCAGTACATATTGACCTGCTTCGGGGTAGTTAAAAGTCATCATTAATTTACCAGATAAAGCCAAAATACCTCCTGAAAGCATGGCCGCAATACTGAACCGTTTGTGATAAGTCAGGTTGAAAAGCGCCGCCACCATCGGAACAATAAACGCCCCGGAATAAAAAGAAAGTGCCAGTAACAGCGACGAAACGATGGAGGTAACCTTCAATGAAATAAGCATACTTATAATTCCGACAGCAATAATAAACAGCTTAGTTTGCTTGAAGGACTTCTGGTTGTTGATGTCTTTGTGAAACAGTTCGCTCAAAATCATGGAAGTCGTCAACAGGGTAGTGGATGCAGTAGAAAGTACTGCCGAAATCAATGCCGCAACCAGCAAGCCTGATGCCCATTCAGGCAAATAAATATTGGCCAGATTGACCAATGACGAACTATTTTGAGTGCCCTGATGAAATGTGGCCGCGTACATCCCAACGTATGAAAGCACAAATGCAAACGGGACTAAAATCAAGGCCACCACCAAAACGCTCCGGAAAGCGGTTTTCGAATCTTTGGCACAAAATACACGCGAATATATATCGGGACCAACCACAAACGTGCTTGAAAAAGTCAGGATAAGAATGAATAAATCGAAAGGTGAATAATTGGCATTAAAAGGGAAATTACTGGTAAAATCAGGCAATGCAGGAAGATGATTTGCTGGAATCATTATTGCGGTCAGAATCACTCCGGCCAAAATAAAAAAAGCCTGAAACAAATCGGTTTTCATGACGGAAACCTGTCCGCCAATGTATGTGTAAACGATAAAAATGCCGGCAGTCAGAAAAACGCCATTTGAATAGTCCATACCGAAAAAGCTGACCAAAATTTGGGCACCGGCAATAATTTGGGCAGCCACAACTCCGAGCCATGCAACAGGTATGATTAATGAAGTGACTTTCCTGGCCGATTCGCCGTAATATTGGCCAATCAAACCTGGCAGGGTGAATTTGCCCTGGGCATATACTTTTTTGACGATAGGTAAAAGTCCAAATAGACCCAAACTGGCAGCCAGAATATACCAGGCCGAAGCCCATGACTGGCTCTCTGCCAGGCCGATGGTACCCAAAATGGCCGATCCGCCCAGTATAGTTGCCAGCAGACTTCCTGAAACCTGCCAAACACCCGTTTTTTTTCCGGCAAGGAAATAATCAAAAGGGGTTTTGATCTTCAGGTACGAGTATATTCCAATCAGGAATAAAATCAACGCGTAAACAATGAGGATGATAGTCTTCATTAAAACAAAATTGGTTCAATACATGACAGAAATTGCAATGACTTATAAAAATTTGAACGCGGATTTAACCTGATTTAGCTGATTAAAACGGATTTATATCCCGAGGACTCGGGATGATTTCAATGACAAACTTTTAATCAGTAATCAATTACTATTTAGTCTTTTAAATTTATTCATTATAGATTATAAGCTATTTTGTTAAATTAATCCGTTCCGACTTGTCGGAATTAAATCCGCTTTCTTATCCGCTAAACCCGTGTAAATCCGCGTTCTATATTTTTTGTCTTGTACTGAGCTAAATTGGAGATTTATAGATGGAAAAGAAGAGAGACATTAATATCCTGGATAATTTCTGCTGTAAAATTATATATCATGGCTTTGTTGTTTTGAAACAAAAATAGGGATTAATATTCATTTTAAAGCAGGATAGGTTTGTGTTTCTGGTTTTGTAATTTTTAAAATGTACAATTGTGTTCCATAACATTGTATCAACCTTCGTTTAAATTTCTAAATTTGTTCCGTTGCCGTACACGGAATTTATAATTTAAATATTCTAACCTAATCCAAATGAGAAAAATTCAACTGATTGTGATTCTGATTCTAATGGCCTCAGCCATTTCAGCTAAGAAGAAGGATGGTTGGCACACGCTTTTTAACGGGAAGGATCTAACTGGCTGGCATCAGCTAAACGGACAGGCCAAATACCACGTTGAAAAAGGTGAGATTGTTGGTACTACCGTTTCAAATACTCCCAATTCGTTTCTGGCAACCGATAAAGATTATGGCGATTTTATTCTCGAACTCGATTTGTTTGTTGCCAGCGGGATGAATTCCGGAATTCAGTTCAGGAGTATCAGTAAACCTGATGTAATGAATGGCCGTGTTCATGGATATCAGTGCGAGGTTGATCCGTCAACACGTGCCTGGAGTGGTGGTATTTACGATGAAGCACGTCGCGGATGGCTTTATACCAATGAGTTGAATCCTTCTGCCAAACCCGCTTTTAAATTGGGCGAGTGGAACCATTACCGCATCGAATGCGTTGGCAACAGCATCCGCACTTGGTTGAATGGTTTCCCGGTAGCCTACGTAATCGATGACATGACTCCCAGTGGTTTGATTGCTCTTCAGGTACATTCTATTGGAAAAGATGTTCAACCCGGCAAGCAAATCCGGTGGAAAAATATCAGAATTAAAACTTCAGGATTAAAAGCTACTGAAACGCCTGATATTTTTGTGGTGAATTTATTGCCAAATACACTTTGCCAGGCTGAAAAACAACAGGGCTGGAAGATGCTTTTTGACGGAAAAACAACAACTGGCTGGAAAGCTGTTGGAAAGGATAAATTTCCGGAGGAAGGATGGAAGGTTGTTGACGGAACAATGATGGCTGTCGCCAATAGTAAGGAAAATCCGGTGAAAGGTACCGATATCGTAACCGATGAAAAATTCTCAGCATTCGAATTTCAGTTCGAATTCAATTTTGCAGAAGGTGCCAACAGTGGTGTTAAATATTTCACCGGAAACGGCGGAGCATCTATCGGACTTGAATATCAGGTGCTCGACGATAAAAAGCATCCGGATGCCAAAATGGGCGTTGTAGGAAACCGAACGATGGCTTCACTTTATGATCTGATTCCGGCCGATAAACAGGATCGGTTTACTAAACCTGCCAACGAGTGGAATATTGGCAGAATAGTGGTTTATCCCGATAACCGCGTTGAACATTGGCTAAACGGAGTTAAAGCCGTTGAATATGTTCGCGGTTCAAACATTTACAAAGCATTGGTGGCCAGGAGCAAATATGCTGAATTCGAGGAATTTGGTATGGTAAAGGAAGCGCCAGTTATGTTGCAATACCATAATGATCAGGTAAAATTCAGAAGCCTAAAAATTAAAAAAATACAATAAACTAAATCAAAAAGATATGAGTACAAATCGCAGGGAATTTATTCGTAATGTGGCAGTTGGTGCTGTCGGTATTACTATTGGAGGAATGGCCACAGGTTTTAGCGCTAAAAGTTATTCGCGCATTGTTGGTGCCAACGACCGTCTGAATGTAGCCCTGATGGGCTGTGGTCGTCGTGTAAGTGCTTATTATGCAGCACTTCAGGACAAAAAAAACAATGTAGATGTAGCCTACATCTGCGACGTGATGAAAAAACAGCGCGATAAGGTAGGCAAGGACCTGAACGGAAAAGTTTCAGGAAAAGCCGCACTGGTAAACGATATTCATGAAATTTGGAACGACCAGAGTGTTGATGCCATTTTCAACGCTACTCCCGACCACTGGCACGCGCCTGGCACCTGGCTGGCTATGCAGGCCGGTAAACATGTTTACATTGAAAAACCATGCAGCCACAATCCGCGCGAAGGTGAATTGCTGGTCGCATTTACCAAAAAATACGGTAAAGTTGTCCAGATGGGTAACCAGCAAAGATCGTCAAAAGAAACTCAGGAAATCATTTCCGAAATTCACAAGGGCGCCATTGGCGATGTTTACAAAGCAGTTGCCTTTTACGCCAATAACCGTGGCGAATGCCCTGTTCCTGTAAAAGCGCCAGTTCCGGAAGGATTGGACTGGGAACTTTTTCAGGGACCAGCCCTGCGCCGCGAATACATGCACGACATCTGGGATTACAACTGGCATTGGTATGGTTGGAACTGGGGAACTGCAGAAACGGGCAACAATGCCACCCATGAGCTCGACATTGCACGCTGGGCATTACAGGTAAAATATCCTGAATATGTTGATGTTGAAGCTGCCAAATGCCATTTTCTGAACGATGGTTGGGAAATGTACGACACGATGGACGCTACTTTCCGCTTCCCCGGAAACAAAATCATAAAATGGGACGGTAAAAGCCGTAACGGACACAAAACTTACGGATCTGACCGCGGTACAATTATTTATGGTTCAGAAGGTTCCGTTTTTGTAAACCGCGAAGGTTACACTCTTTTCGACCGTGGCGGCAAAAAGGTGAAAGACAGTAAATCATCGGGTAGCGAAGCCGGAACTGCACTTGGAGGTGGCGGCGACATGACTGACGGGCACGTGGCCAACTTCTTCAATGTGATCCGTGGAACAGAAACCAAACTTAATTCGCCAATTGAAGAGGGCGCTGTAACCCAAATGTTGACACATTATGCCAATATTTCGTCCCGAATCAACAATTCATTCAAAGTGAATACCGAAACAGGTCGTATTTTGGATAAAGCCGGCATGAAACTTTGGGGCCGCGAATACCACAAAGGCTGGGAACCGAAGCTGTAAGCCCGGTGATCAGTGTTCAGTCGCAGTGAACTGGCAAAAGTTTGTCGGGTTGTCGGTTGCTTATAACAGGAATGTGCCTCAACTTTAGACTTTAAATGTTGAGCCTGCTCCGAAAAGTCAAAAAGTCAAAAAATTAACCCAATCAATAAACTCCCTGATTTGTTCGGGGGTTTGTTTTTTCGTATTTTTCGCATCCTTGAAAAACTAAAACTAACAAAATGCTAAAACTGATAACTTTTTCCCTTCTCTTATCCTTGTCATTTGCCGGAAAAGCCCAGATCAACATGGTGGTGAAAGAGGGCGGTTTCCTTTTTATGGAGGGAAAAGACAGCCTGTTTTTTTATCAAAAAAGTCCGAAAGACATGGAAGGAAAGTACAGTCGATGCAATTACATTCACCCACTTTATGGTTCTGATAATTCAAGGTTGACCGAAGATTTTCCGGTTGATCACCTTCATCACCGGGGCGTATTTTGGGCCTGGCACCAGATATTGATTGATAACAAGCCGATTTCGGATGGTTGGGGATTGAAAAATTTTCAGCAAAAGGTTACCGATATTGAATTCCGGTTGCAAAAGGGAATTGGCTACCTGAATGCCACGGTTGACTGGATCTCACCATTATGGAGAAACGGTTCAGAACCTTTTCTTCAGGAGAAAACTACGATCACAATGTACCCGAAAACAGGCAACTACAGACGAATTGATTTCGAGATCAAACTCAAAGCCATGACTGACCGCTTAAGTATAGGAGGTTCGGACGATGAAAAAGGCTACAGCGGATTTTCAGTTCGTTTAAAATTACCGGATGATGTTGGTTTCTCCGGAGAAAACGGTTTGGTTGAACCCACCAATACCGCTGTTGTTGCAGGCAATACAATAAAAATAACAGGTTCCTTCCTGAAAGGCGAAAAAAAGGGTGGGGTGGCCATATACAGTAATCCGGAAAATCCGGTGCCATCAACTAATTGGATCTTGCGGAAGGCAGCCAGTATGCAAAATGCAGTTTATCCGGGCCGGCAACCGGTTTCTATTCCATTTGATAAGCCTTTGGTTTTGAAATATTCCTTGTTGGTTTTTCAGGGGGATTTAACACAGAAACAGATCAAAATAGCAGTTAAATAGTTATCACAGCAATAGCGGTTGTGGGTGTAGAGTGGTCAGGAAAAGGATTGTCAATTGTTGTGCCAGCTGAAGGATCAGCTCGTCAAGAGAATCAGCATGAACGTTCAATTATTCATCAATAATCAATCAACAATTTAAGGAGATGTCAGTCATAAAATTTAACGAAAGCATGCCTGAAATAGTCCGCGATGGTTTGGAGCGGCGCATTATTTATACTCCGAATTTAATGACCGTTATCGTAGATTTTACAGATGGCCCATGGGCTGAAGCAGAGCCTTTTCACTCTCATCCTCACGAGCAAACCAGTTATGTTGCCGAAGGTGAAATCATTTTTTATTGCGAAGGAGAACCTGATCGGCACCTTAAGGCAGGAGACATGTTTTCAGCGGCTTCAAACCAGAAACACACTATCCGTCTGCTTTCGCCAAAAGCCAGGCTGATCGATAGTTTTAATCCCATCCGTCAGGAATTTATACCGACAAATCAATTGAAATGTAAGGACCAATTGTATATTGTTTCCCCATACAATCAGTTATAGAGCCAGTATTCTTTCCAGCTATCAAAAATATCTATGATGAATTTTGATTTTCTATCAGCTTAGCCAGAACTTAATGGCTAAGCTGTTGTTTTTAATCGAAAATCATCTGAAATGGTCAAAAATCGAATTCGTTGGATTAAAATTGTGTTTGCCACAATTGGAGCGGTGGGCGGTTTCCTGTATTGGAAGCTGATAGGATGTAAAACCGGAACTTGTCCCATACAGTCTGTTTGGTATTTTTCAACCTTGTGGGGATTGGCAATGGGTTATTTGTTGGGTGATTTATTGGGTAGTTTGATTTGGAAACAGGCAATTAAAAATGAGTAGAAGGTTTTATCATATCGTGAAATCTGCGAGACCTGTGTTGGTCGATTTTTATGCCGACTGGTGCATTCCATGTCGTTTGATGCCTTCTGTCCTGAAAGAAGTAAAGTGTCAGTTTAAAGAGAATGTTCGTATATTAAAGGTGAATGTTGATCATTATCCCGATATCGCATCGAAATGCAAAATTCAGAACATTCCGGCCATTGTGCTGTTTCAGGATGGTAAAATACAATGGAGTGGGATAGGAGTTCAGCATGTGAACGACATTTCCATTGCCTTGAAAGAGATTTTGTGAATATTTGTCTAACTGAACGTATTCGAAAATGGCTGAAAATAAACTTCATCCGGGAGATTTACTTCCTCATTTTATCCTGAATGATGAGAACCACCAACCGGTTGATATTGCTTACATAAAAGGGAAATACCTGATTTTATACTTTTACCCGAAAGATGATACACCAGGTTGCGTAAAAGAAGCCTGTAGTTTTCGCGATTCCTTTCAGGATTTGGCGGATGCCGGTGCGGTTGTTTACGGTGTAAGCAGCGACAGACCTGATACCCATGCCCAGTTCAAGGCCAAATATCAACTGCCTTTTTCACTGCTTTCTGATACATCTGGTGAGTTGCGTAAACTGCTCGGGGTTCCATCCGATTTGTTCGGCTTGCTTCCAGGACGCGTAACGTATATTTTCAATCCTGAAGGCCGGCTAATCCACATCTTTAAATCGCAACTATCGCCTAATCAGCATGTGAAAGTAGCGTTGAAGGTGATTGGAAAGGGGTGAGGAAAAATATAATGGCGAAGTTGCCCACTTTCTTTTTTGTTAATCAGTCCATTTTCCTCAAAGATAACAGTCTGATTGAGCAACTCAACGTTAAAGTTTCTCCGCTTTATCTATTTCTCCTTGAGGCGTTTTATCTGTCTTTTTAATTAGTCCATGTGTAGAAATTACAACTGTTTCAGTATTACCTGTCTTGTCCCAAAAAGCAAAAAGCCGGTAATGCATTTTGTTATATAAAGTTCTGAACTCCCAAATTTCACCTTTCAGTTTTTTAAATAGTTCCTTGTCGTTAGATACTCTGGACTTTTTTTATTATCTGATATCTAAAATCTGCTTCTCTAAACAATCGGGAAAATCTTGTGATCGGCCAGATATTCCAAAATGGTTTTGGTGTTGGTTGCACGGTTTTCGGGTTTAAGAACCAGTGCCGGATTTTCAGGAGCAACGAAATGGAGGTCGGCTCCCGGAAGGTTTTCGATTAAGCCCTGCTCAAATTTTTCGTACAATGCCGGTTTGTTCTTTTTACAGAACTCCAGAGTAGCATCCATGTGAATGAGTTTAAACCGGTCTTCCTATTTTGTTCATTTGTTACAATTTCTTATTAATTCAACGTGGGCTAAAAATATTACTTTCAACTCTTCTATTTAGTGGTATAAATACTAAAAGTTAAAGTTTAAGTAAACTTCAACAGGTTTTCTAAAATTTCCAGAACAAAGGAATCAGGATAATTGAAATAATAAAGATCAGGATGTTTAATGGAAGCCCAACTTTTACAAAGTCCAGAAATTTATAGTTTCCAATCCCTTGTACAATAAGGTTGGTTTGATAACCGATAGGTGTCGCAAAACTTGCAGATGCTGCAATACAAATGGCGACAAAAAATGGTTTCGGATCAACTCCCATCTGGTTGGCCGCCGCCATTGCAACAGGGAACGAAATTGCGGCTGCCGCATTGTTGGTAATAAGTTCAGTAAAAATGGTGGTAATTAGAAATATACATGTCAATACGCCGATTGGCCCCCAGCTTTTAGAGAAATCGATAGCTGTATGGGCTATCCCATCTGCCAATCCTGAGTTCTGCATGGCTTTGCTGATCCCAAACGAACAGGCAATTGTAATCAGGATATCCCAACTGATAGCTTTAGTATATTTTTGATGCGGAACGATTTTCAGCCAGATCATAAGCATGGCCGCTACTGCCGAGAAAAAGAACATGTCGGCCTGTACATGTTCGAATTTGGGAAGATAATCGGTTGCTGTTGCACCGGCAATCATTAGGGCCAGTATGGTGAGCGCAAGCCATCTTTTTGATTTTGGGGTGTTCTTTTCGTGGTCTCTGATGTACGTAGTCAGGTAGAAAATCTTTGAGTCGCCCCAGTTTTGAATAAACCGGTCGGTGGTAAGCAGTACAAGGTTGTCGCCCTCACTGAGTTTCAGACTTCGCAGATTCGAAGTAATTCGTTCTCCATTGCGGTGCACAGCTACAATTATTGCCTGGTAATGATCAAAAAAGTTAAACTCAAAAATAGTTTTCCCGATGCCAGGGAATCGCGGGGCCAGCACCGCTTCATATTGCTTCAGGTCGCTGGTTTTTATCTCCTCTTTTAATAAATCGAGCCCCTTTAACCGCACACTCGACAAATCCTTGATAATTTCCAGTCCGTTTGATTTGCCTGCAACCAACAATTGGTCATTGCCCTCGATGGTCAATCCCAGGGTTTTTCCTTCCAGTTTTATATCATTTCTTTCAACCTGAATAATGTCGAAACCTTTCAAATTTTTTGATCGTCCATTTTTTAAAACCTGACCCACAAGAGGACTGTCTTCCGGAACAATTAGCTCATAGTAATAATCTTTTTGATCAGAAAGTGGTTTCCGGATAAAATTTTTGTTGCCGGGAAGCAGATGGACTCCGATGTAACTCATGTATAAATAGCCGGCAAATGCCAATGGTACGCCTACCATTCCAAGTTCAAACATCGAAAATCCTTCATATCCGTTGTCGAGCATTAATCCATGTACGACCAGGTTGGTCGAAGTGCCGATCAGTGTACAAGCCCCGCCCAGTATAGTGGCGTATGACAATGGAATCAGAAATTTTTGTGCGGAAAGGTTGAGGCCTTCAGCCCATTTTTTAACAATCGGGGCGAAAATGATTACGATGGGGGTATTGTTCAGAAAGGCTGACATGAATGAAATGGGAAACATGAGCCGAAAAAACAACGATCTGATATTTCCTCTGCGTCTGGGCAAAAAGGCCTTAGCCAGTTGATTCAGCGCCCCGGATTGTGTAATCCCTTCGCTGACCACAAACAGAATGGCTACCGTAATCATCCCTTTATTCGAAAAACCTGCAAGTACTTCGTTAGAATCTACACTCCCAACAATCATTAAAATAATCAGGGCCGAGAATAATACCAATCCCGGGCGCATTACCTCTTTGGCCAATGCCGCGATCATCAGTATGATAATGGCGAGTACAATAAATCCTTGTGCTGTCATAATGCGATAAAATGAGGGTTGTGGAAATTCTCTTTGTTATATCGTAATTCTGTTTTGAGATCGGTCAGAAAAATATTTTTTCCTGAAGCTTTTAAAATAGCATGTCCGGAGGCTGTGTCCCACTCCATGGTCGTGTCTTGAATGAGGGCTATTTCCATATTACTTCGTCCGCGTGCTGAAATTTTTAAGCAGCAGGTGTCAAAAGTAAGTAACAATGCCGAGACGGTTTTAGGCTTTTATACTTATAATGTCTTTGGCCAGGATTTCGACCAAAGCTGAACAGCCCAACTCTACAAATTCGATGGCAACTTTGTTTTTTCCTTTAATTTTCTGAAGTTTTCCTTTAAGCCCGATCAAAAGTCCGGCCACCACTTCAATCATTTGGCCAGGTTTCAGTTTTTCCCTGGTAATTTCAATTTCTGAATTGTCCTGTTTGAGCATCAGTTTCAGGTATTCGATCTGTGCATCAGGAATAACGGCTGCTTTACCTTCGAACCTGACATAACTTACCACATAATTGGATTGCAATATCTGATCATATTCCTTGCGACTTGCTTTAACAAATAAATATCCTGAAATCAATGGCATTTCTACCCATTTTTTCCGGTCGCTCCATTGCCTGAGTTTACGTTGGAGTGGAAGAAATGTCTCAATTTCCTGTATCTGAAGTTCTGCCTGTGCTTTTTTCTCAGTTCTCGATTTGACGTAAACAGCATGCCAGTAATAAGAATTTGCCGGAATTATTTTTTCCATACCTGATCTCTAACCGCGTAAATACGTTCTATAATATCGACAACTTTTAACCCTTCCAGCGCATTGGTGCTGATTGGCGTATGTCTGCTTAAAGTATCTGCCACATTCTGAATAACTAAATGATGGTTCTGGGCCGATCCTTTGTATAAGCCGTAATCGTTTGGCGGGGCGCTGGCTTCGAGTTCGGGCATAAGGTAATCTTTGATGTTGCAGTATTCCACTTCATTCATATATTGCCCTGCTACTTTAATTGTCCCTTTTTCGCCAATTATGGTCATGCTGCTTTCCAGATTTTCGTGGTATATAGATGTGGAATAATTCAGGGTGCCTATTCCTTCATTTACAAACTCAAAATTGACGATGCCGGTATCTTCAAAATCAGTTAAAGTACTGTGGTTGAAATCTTTAAATTGTCCACTTATGTTCTTGATATCTCCAAATAGCCAATACATAATGTCGATGAAATGCGAAAACTGAGTGAATAATGTCCCGCCATCAAGTTTTAAATCACCATGCCAGTTCTGTCGGGTATAATAACGGTCGTCGCGGTTCCAGTAGCAGTTAATCTGCACATGAAACAAACGGCCAAGCAAGTTCTGTTCCACCACATTTTTCAGCCAAACCGATGGGGGAGAGTAGCGGTTCTGCATCACACAGAAGACATTACGGCTTCTTTCAAGCGACTTGAAAACAATCCTTTCGGCATCGGTTTTGGTCAATGCCATTGGTTTTTCAACCACAATGTGCAAACCTTTTTCCAATCCTTTAATGGCCATTTCTGCATGTAACCCATTTGGAGTACATATATTTAGAACATCCAGATTGGATTCTTTTTCCAATAACTCATCGATAGAACTGTAAAATGGAATTTCTGAATATAAAGTTTTACATTCTTCAGAAGTACGGATGTCGCAAACAGCAACCAACTCTGTTTGTGGATTACGAAGGATCATCTCTGCATGTCGTTTGCCAATATGACCTTGTCCGGCAACGGCAAAGCGTATTTTTTTTTCAGTTAACATAGTGGGATATATCTTAGACTTTTGAAACTTTTCCATTTTCTAACCTGTACAGTTCCTGACTTTCAGGACAAACAGCCATTCCTTCAGGATTAAATTTTAATTTGTGCCCGTATTCGCTCATCCAACCGGTCTGACGGGCCGGATTTCCAATTACCAAAGCATAGTCAGGAATATTTTTGGTAACAACAGCACCAGCACCAACAAAAGCATATTTGCCGATTGTAATTCCACAAACGATGGTTGCGTTTGCGCCAATGGTCGCACCTTTTTTTACCAAAGTAGGTTGGTATTCATTTTTCCTGATAATGGCGCTTCGCGGATTGATCACGTTTGTAAATACTGCCGATGGTCCCAGGAAAACATCGTCTTCACAAATTACTCCGGTGTAAACAGATACATTGTTCTGTATTTTTACCCGGTTGCCAATCCTTACTTCAGGAGAAATAACCACATTTTGTCCAATTGAACATTGATGACCAATTGTGCAACCCGACATGATATGCGAAAAGTGCCAGATTTTTGTTCCTTCGCCAATCAAGCAGCCCGAATCAATTACAGCGGTTTCGTGTGCAAAAAAAAATGTTTCCATTAACTGAAAAATTCACGGATTTTTGAGGTAATATAAATTAGCTGCACTTCGGTCAATTCGGTGTGCATTGGCAAAGATAATACTTGTTCCGAAAGTTCTTCTGATACGGGGAAATCACCTTTCTTATAGCCAAGATAACGATATGCTTCCTGAAGGTGCAGCGACATCGGATAATATATCATCGAAGGAATTTCGCGTGATTGGAGAAACTTCTGCAGTTCATCCCGTTTTCCGGGAACTTTGATCGTATATTGATGAAAGCTGTGTGAACTGTATGCAACCCTTGCAGGAATTGATATTTTGGGAATATTGGATAATTCACGGTCATAAAATTCAGCGGCAGCTTGCCTTGCCTTAATGTATTGATCGAGGTATTTTAGTTTAACATCCAGAATAGCGGCCTGAATGGCGTCTAACCTCGAATTCATGCCAATTTGCTGATAATAATACCGTTTGCTCATTCCGTGATTGGCGATGGAACGCATAGTTTCAGCCAATTCCTTATTGTTGGTAAAGAGCGCCCCACCATCGCCAAAGGCACCAAGGTTTTTTGTAGGGAAAAACGAATTGCAGCCAATATCCCCGATTGTTCCGGCTTGTGCAACCATGCCATTTCTGAAAATATATTCGGTTCCCAAAGCCTGACATGCGTCTTCGACGATAAACAAGTTATTTTCTCTGGCGATTTCCGATAACGATTCCATATCAGCACATTGTCCATACAGATGTACCGGAACAATTGCTTTTGTTTTATGGTCAATGTGTCGATTTACCAATTCAGGCCTGATATTAAAGTTTTCAGGATCAACATCTACCAGAACAGGCTTTAATTTCATAAGGGACAGAACTTCGAGCGTCGAAACAAAGGTAAAAGGTGTTGTAATCACCTCATCGCCTTCTTTTAAATCCAGTGCCATCATTGCAATCTGAAGCGCATCAGTTCCGTTTCCGCATGTAATAACATGGTCAACATTCAGATATTTACTCAGATTTTCTTCAAATTCAACAACTTTTCCACTTTTTACAAATACAGAAGATCGAATTACATTCTCAATCTGAGAATCAATTTCTACCTTTATTTTTTCATACTGAGTAAACAGATCAACCATTTGAATATTCATAGCCAGTATTTTGGGTTAAAAAGCGGAGTAAATTCCGATTTCGTATAAAGTAACTTTCAATCAATTATAAACATGAATTATATTAGCGAAAATAGGAATTTGTTTGACCAGAATACATTTTTAATAAGTTTAAAAGCTATTTGGGCATTAAATATAAACAAGATTTCATGTGAATTGTTGTTTTAATAATTGCTATATTCTGAAATACAGTAGATTGTGAATTATATTCGAAAATATTCAAAAACCTATTGGTATTTTAATTTTTAAAACATATTTTTGCAACCGCTTTTGAAAAACAAAAGCAGATAAGGATGACTCAGTAGCTCAGTTGGTAGAGCACATCCCTTTTAAGGATGGGGTCCTGGGTCCGAATCCCAGCTGGGTCACTTTTTAAACACGAAACCGCTTGATTATAAGGTGGTTTCGTTGTTTTTATGGCTTCGGGGTAAACATAGGGTAAACAATTTTTTAGAACCTATTTACGATAGAATACAAGCCTAATTTCGGCTCTTACCATTTACAGTTAGTGAAACCGCTGTCTTTTTAAGGTCGCGCAAAATAATACTTGACAAATTCCAGATACTCCAACTTTATATGGCGATGGGTGGTATTCCACAATATCTGAAAGAAATTGAAAATGGAGAAAGCGCCACACAGGCTATTGACAGGCTATGTTTCACAAAAGACGGCCTTTTGTACGAAGAATTCAAAAACCTTTACCATTCCTTATTTGATAATGCAAGATATCACATCGATGTTATCAGGGTATTGGCAAAAAACAAAACAGGGCTCACAAGAGGGGAGATTATTGAAAGATGTAAATTGACCTCTGGTGGCGGTGCAACTCAATTGCTTGAAGAGCTTACAGAATCAGGCTTTATTACTCCATATATTCCGTTTAACAGAACTGTTAAGGAAAACATTTATAAATTGACAGACGAATATTCTCTCTTTTACATAAAATTCATTGAAAACAGCAAATCAAAAGGCCCGGGGTCATGGATCCGGTTTTCTGCTGGGGTATCATGGAAAAGCTGGAGTGGTTATGCTTTTGAAAGCATTTGTATGAAACATACTCCCCAACTTAAGAAAGCATTGGGAATTGAAAATGTTTATTCAGAAACTTCCATTTGGCATCATAAACCACAAAAAGGGGAACAAGGGGCTCCGATTGATTTATTAATTGACAGACAGGATCAATGTATAAATATTTGTGAAATGAAATTCTCTGTCAATGAGTTTGAGGTTACCAAAGCTTATGCAAAAGAATTGGAAAGTAAATTGGATGTTTTCCTTAGTCGTACGAAAACCCGAAAAACATTATTCCTGACAATGGTAACAACCCATGGCGTAAAAAATAGCAAGAGCTACAGCAATCTCATTCAAAATGAGGTAACAATGGATGCGCTATTTAGTAACAATTAATTTTTTTAATATGTTTACAAACAAAATTTTCTTAATTACCGGCGGTACAGGTTCCTTTGGGAACGCTGTACTAAGTCGCTTTTTAGATACCGATTATTTTAAGGGAATCCGTATTTTTTCTCGTGATGAAAAGAAACAGGACGACATGCGTATTGCTTTAAATTTTTTCAATTAGCTATGAATATTAAAGAGGTCATCACCCAACCGGAAGGGCGTCGTCTTGAGTTTAAGGAGACAATGCCTGAACGTGCAGATTTGTCATTTCAGGTACAGTTCGTAAAGGTGAATTATATTGCCGAACAACAGCAACAACAAGAGCTAGGGCAAGAGTTGGGGCAAGAGCAAAAAGAGCAAACACTATTTAGCTTGATACTTAAACAATTGCAAATTCGGCCACAGTCGCGTAATGATCTAAAAGAGGCATTTGGCCTTAAAAAAGTATCAGGTTATCTAAATAGGACCATAATGAAATTGCAAAACTATAATTTGATAGAACAAACAATCCCTGAGAATCCCAATCACCCCAGACAGATGTTTCGGATTACAGAGCGAGGAGTATATTTCATACAATTAGTTGAACGGAGAAATAATTAAAAAAATAAAACATTATCATGTTCAAAGACAAAATCTTATTAATAACCGGAGGAACCGGTTCTTTTGGAAACGCTGTTCTCAACCGTATTTTAGATACCGAGATTAAATAAATCCGTATTTTTTCGCGTGATGAGAAGAAACAGCACGATATGCGTGTTGCTTTAAACAATCCCAAAGTAAAATTTTACATCGGAGATGTTCGCAATTACGACAGTATTGAAATGGCCATGCGCGGAGTCGATTACGTTTTTCAGGCAGCAGCACTAAAACAGGTTCCATCCTGCGAATTCTTCCCCATTGAAGCCACCCGCACCAATGTTTTTGGCACTGACAATGTAATCAAGGCTGCAGTTGCCAACAAAGTTAAAAACGTAATTTGCCTGAGCACCGACAAAGCCGCTTATCCTATCAATGCAATGGGAATGACCAAAGCCTTGATGGAAAAGGTAGCAGTTGCTGCATCCCGCAATATTCCAGGTGATACAACCAAAGTTTGCCTTACCCGATATGGTAATGTAATGGCTTCGCGTGGTTCAGTAATTCCGTTTTTTGTTGATCAGATAAAAAAAGGACAACCTATAACTGTTACTGATCCGAACATGACACGTTACCTGATGTCACTCGAAGAAGCTGTAGATTTGGTTTTGTTTGCTTTTCAAAATGGTAATCAGGGTGATTTATTTGTACAAAAAGCGCCTGCCTCAACCATTGGTGATTTAGCTCAGGCTATTAAAGAATTGTTCAATGCACCAAATCCAATTCAGGTTATCGGTACCCGACATGGAGAAAAACTTTATGAGACGCTTTGTACACGGGAAGAAATGGCTAAAGCAACTGATTTGGTGAATTTTTACCAGGTTCCAGCCGATAATAGGGATTTAAATTACAGTAATTATTTTGAGAATGGGGATGTAAATACTTCGATATTGGAAGATTACAATTCACACAACACAACCCGTTTAAATGTTGAGCAGGTAAAAGAAAAATTAATCGGCTTAGAATATATTAGGAAAGAGTTAAAAGAATGGGAGGAAAAATAATGAAATTTCTAATATTGGGCTCATCAGGTATGGCAGGTCTGGAAACCACACTTTTTAATAACTTTTCTTTTTAATAACTTTACCGAAAATACATTCAATATGACAACCATAATTATCAACGAAAAAACAAAAAAAGGACGTATCATCCTTGATTTGATTAAAGAAATTGGGGTGGGTAAAATAGTCGATAACCTTATGGAATCTGAAAACATCCTCAATAGCACTACCGTAAAATCAATCAGGGAAGCCAATGAGGGCAAGACCATTAAGTGCATCGATTTCGACGATTACCTCAAAAAAGTAGAATAACCGTGTACTCATTAGAATTTACCAAACAATATCTTCGAGACCTGAAATTATCGAGGAAACGGAATCTTGATGAAGAAAAATTAAATCAACTAATTAAAATTCTGATATCTGGCGATAATATTCCAAAACAATTTAAGAACCATGTTTTGACTGGAAACTATATGGGTTTGAACGAATGCCACATATCACCAGATTGGTTGCTAATTTATTCCAAAAACAAAACCATCATGTTGATCACTCTTATCCGTACTGGCACCCATGCTGATCTTTTCAAATAAAATACCAACTTAAAATGTGTAGCCGATTACAATTATTTGCTTCGTGTATTTCAGGATAAAACATTAAAGATTGCCTATTTGACCGAAGTAATTACAAAAATGAGAATGGGCGGAGTTAGTACCGGAGGGATTAAAACCTGATCAACAAAAAGAAAGATGATTATTGGGTGTTGAAGAATAATAAGATGCCTTTCCCATTATGGGTTTTGTTTGCAAAAAATGTTTCAAAGATCCCGCAATTGTTTTTCAGGAAAAGATAGGAACATGGATACTTCGACAAGCTCAGTACAAGTAACACGCCCGCCTGCGTCGGACAGGGATGAACACAGATTTTTAATTTTTATCTGTGAATATCTGTTTAATCTGTGTCATCAGTGTTCTAAACTTTTTTTTGTATTTTCGTACTAAATTCATAAAATATGAAAACGTTTGTAACTATCAGTTTGTTATTTCTCACCTTGAATTGCCTTCCTGCTTTGGCACAAGAGCAACAGGTTGTAGTGCCTTATACCTTAGCCGACCGCGATCGCACCATTCGTACAGAAGCAAAAATGGAGGCCATTGATGCGAAGATGGAAGCTCTTGAAACAAAAATGGATGCAAAGTTCGAAGCTGTCAATGCAAGGATTGACTACTTATTTTGGCTCCAGGGAGTAATTGTTGCTTTAATCTTATTCATGTTCGGATACATGATTTGGAATCGCAGGACGGCTTTGCAACCAGCTTTGGATAAAGCCACCGATGCTGAAGCAAAAAGCACAAACCTGATCCGTGCCCTTCGTGAATACTCGAAAAAACACGCCGATCTGGCCGAAATACTGAGAACACACGGGATTTTATAAAAAAAAAGATGAAGTTGTTTTTGAATCGGAATAGCGATTAGAACACACCTGCCCGCCTTTGGAGGGGATAATAATTGGAACACTGATGACACGGATGGAACGGATTTAACACAGATAAAAAAAATCAGTGGTTATCAGTTTGATCCGTGTCATCTGTGTTCAAATAACGATGGAACACGGATCAAAAAATCGATAAGAGACAATGGAAATATTTTTCACTATAAATTCTTTATCTTTGTGTATTGCAGTAAAAAACTTTGACCATGGCAACAGTAATTTTAGATACCCGTTCAACCGAAGCAAAAAAGATGCTGGAGTTTTTAAAGGCAACCCGTTACGCTAGGGTTGTTGAAGAAAATATACCTAACGATGAAACCATAATGGCAATTAATGAGGTTGAAACAGGCAAAGTAAAGTCTTATGGATCGGCAAAAGAAATGATGTCAACCCTGAAGAAAAAAGCAAGTGTATAAAGTTAAAACAACAAACAAGTTTGAGAAGGACTTCGCTAAATGTGCAAAGCGAAACCTTGATCTTGATGAGTTGGGTGAGGTTGTTGAGATTTTGGAACGTTTGGGGAAATTACCCCGTAATTATAAAGCTCATATACTTTCCGGCAATTACAATGGCTATTGGGAGTGTCACATTAAACCAGATTGGTTGCTTATCTGGCGACAAAACGATAAAATAAAAGTGATTGAATTAGTTCGAACAGGAACACATTCTGATTTATTTAACTGATTT
Source organism: Prolixibacteraceae bacterium (assembly GCA_031421065.1). Classification (GTDB taxonomy): domain Bacteria; phylum Bacteroidota; class Bacteroidia; order Bacteroidales; family Prolixibacteraceae; genus Aquipluma. Next base: position 4,304 of record JANONW010000072.1, on the reverse strand, counting down.
ACAAAAACCGCATAAAAGTAATCTCTAAACGTTTTTCTTTATACTTGATCCGAATTAGTATCGGTTTAAAAATTACCGGCTGTTCGTTTACCATACTGGTTGGGTTATATGGGTGGTTTAAGTTTTGATTTGCTTGCAAAGCTAACTGGCAAAAAATTTTCAGTAAGTACAGTGCGGGTTAAAAAGTTCTGCCTGCCCCGTAGAGAAACGTATCGGGGTGCAACTACACAGTTTGATGCCACTGCTGCACACAGTTCAGGATTTAAAGCGCCGTTTACCCTTGCTGAAGGACTTCATCGCAACTTGCCCGCCTGCCCTACCTGGAAGCCTGATTGGCGGCGAGGCAGGCACTACGAGTTTATAGATGCGGAAAAGGATGGGGTTGTTTTTGAATCGGAATAATTAAAGGTGACACTTCATATTAGTAAGGGTTTCACTCAAAGTGAAGCCCTTACTTGCCAAATTGAATAGGGATGATATTGTATCAAAACATAGGAATAACTAACTTTGAATGACTTAAAACAAATATGATGGAATCGAAATTACTGGCAAAAGAGATAAAACAGCATCTGAATAAACATTTAAGCAATATTGTATCTGATGTTGTAATTTTTGGTTCAAGAGCAAAAGACAATGCTAATAAAGACTCCGATTATGATGTTTTAATTATTCTTAACACAGAATATAACCAGAAGACAAAAAAAATAATAAATGGATTGTGCTACGATTTTGATCTGAATTACGATATTTTTCTTGATACACAGATTATTTCGATTGCTGAATTAAAAAATAGTATTCGCGGAAAACACCCTGTATTTAAAACTGCACTTAAGGAGGGATTACACGCATGATAAAAGATAATGACCGGGAAATTCTGATTCAGTACAGGCTAAATCAGTCTATGCAAACCATTGGCGAAGTGAGTAAATTGATTGATGCCGATTTATTAAATATTTGGATATGCAATCTGATATGATAGATTTTATTGAAAGAATAAAATCATTTCTATCAAATCTAAATGATTAAAAATTTCATGCCCCCGTTGATTTAAATTACTAAAGTTTCACATAGCCTTGGCTATATTGTAGGGGAGGTCTGAGTTTCGATTTACTCGCCAAAATAACCGGCAAGAAATTTTCTGTAAGTGCAGTCCGTGTTAAAAAGTTCTGCGCTACCACCCAATTTGACGTCCCGAGCCCTCGGGAATGCACACAGTTCAGGATTTAAAGCGCCATTTACATTATCCGAAGAATTGCATAGAACGCTGCATTACGAGTTTATAGATACTGAAAAGGATGAAGTAGTTTTTATATCGGAATAATTAAAGGTGACACTTCATATTAGTAAGGGTTTCACTCAAAGTGAAGCCCTTTACTTGCCAAATAATAAAATGCCTTTTCCATTATGGATTTTGTTTGCAAAAAATATTTCAAAGATACCGCAATTGTTTTTCAGGAAAAGATGATTAAAACGATGAACACGGACACTTCGACAAGCTCAGTGTACGTAACACGGATGTTACGGCTGAACACAGATAAAAAAATCAGTGGTTATCAGTTTGATCAGTGTCATCTGTGTTCTACTTGAAAATACGTTCGACCAATGTATATCAGCTGAGAGGTCAGGGAAATCGTGGTTTTGACTTCGAATTTATTAACTTTGTATATGGCTGTACCCAAAAAATATTATACAGGGTTGTTATATTTCAATTTAGCTTATACAGATGATTTCTGCAAACTCAAAAAATAACCGACTCATTCGCCTTACTGATGAACGAATGAGTCACATCTTCATAAATCATCTGGAAACAAAGGATTGCATCTCATGGATTATAGAAACAATTGAGAATCCTGATTTTATCATTGCCGGAGATTTTGGCGAATTACTTGCAGTAAAACTATATCATAAAACACCCGTAACAAGCGATAAGTTTCTTACCGTTGTTTATAAAGAAACCAGCAAATTTGACGGATTCATATTAACTGCATATTTTAACAGAAGCATTAACAAAAAAAGACGAATTATATGGGAACCTTGAATATATCTGAAAAGAAGGACAAAATAAAATGGAATTACGATGCGGAAGCGGATGTGCTTTATATCTCTTTTGGTAATCCACAGAATGCTGAAGGCGTTGATATCGGAGAAGGTACCATTATCAGGATCCAACCTGACTCAAAAGAAATCATAGGTGTTACGATCCTTAATCCATTGCATCGGACCTTGTCATCACTGATGGGTAAACAACATTTAACCCGTAAAAAGAAAACATCTTCTGTCGCAAAATAATTTACAAAATTTCCCAATTGATTTTCAGGAAAAGATTAGAACATTGAAGGCGGATATGGCGGATTTAAAAACCTCTGCTAATTTTCAATTAATTTATTGACAGCTAGATGTAATAAGCATCGAAATTCTTTTTTTAGCTTTGTAAAAACGAAAAGCAAATGGAAACACTGAAGATAAATATCATCAATCAGGATGCATTGGCCATTTTAATTGGAATGGAGCAAGCAGGCTTAATCATTCTTCCTAAAAAAGAGATTAAGAATAAAAATCTGTCAGGACAACTAAGCGGGGCAATCTCAAGTTCCCGGGCAAAAGAAATGATTGAAACCATCGAAAAAGAATTTTCCGGGTCACTCTATTGTGTAACCCACCCCTGTTATTGATTACTTTCTGTATCATCCATGAAGCAGCCGATCCACAAATAACAACAACAAGGTTTTTCTGTTTTGAAGCCCAGATATTCCAGAAATTTTCAAAGGCTGGCAAAAAGCCTGAACGTGGGGTATTAATCCATGGTAACTCGTCAAAGAATACCACCTTTTTTTGTTTCTTAATAATTGGAGCGAGATAATCTGTCAGCATTTTAAACGCGTGTATCCAGGTTGCGGGCTTTGCCAAAGGCAAACTTCCCGATGCTTTTGATAAAGTATCGCTGAAGTTTTCCAATTGCTGAACGAGTGACGCATGATGAATGCCAGAAAATTTGAATACCAATTTTTTCTGAAAAGCATTGCGGATAAGAAAAGTTTTGCCAACCCTTCGGCGACCATATACAGCAAGAAGTTCGGCCTCTTCTGATTTTTCAATTTTTGACAACATGGCTAATTCAACCTCTCTCCCAATAATATTTTCCATTTAAGAACGATTTATATTTTTTAAACCGATGTCACATAATCCTGTTTTTTTAATCGCGCGAAAAAATACGGATCTCTTTAATATCTGTGTCTAAAAAGCGGTTCAACACAGCATTGCCGAAAGAGCCGGTGCCACCGGTAATCAATAGGGTTTTGTTTTTAAAATTGGCAACTAAATATTTCATCATATACCTGACTCGAAATCATATAATCGAATTTCCGGAATAAATTTAAAGTCTTTCAGATTATAAGTGAAAAGTTTGAGGTTAAAGGTTATAGCTGTTGCGGCAATTGATGTTATTTGTGTCACAGAGGATTAATTCCTTTTCCATCCTTTGGTACGTATATCATTGAGTGTAATAGATTGGTCACTCCAAATACCGGTAAAGTCATCAATCGAAGGTTGCTTGTCTGCCCATTCAATCGGAGCCTCCACTGTGCCTTTATTTTGCAAAGACTTTTTCTTATTTACAGTTATTTCTTTTATAAAATTGAATCTTTGAAGAAGACTGATGAAGAAGGAGACATTCTCACGACCTTCAATTTTTATTGTTATTGTATCCATTTTATTTATTGTTTGAAAAAATGTTAAGATTGAAGTTTAAATTTTGTATTTGTCAGTACCCATCATTTGCAAAGATAAAAAATATTAATCTGTGTTGATCCTTTTAATCTGCGTTACTTGTACTGAGCTGCGTTGCCCTGAACGCGAAGCTGTTGAAGGGTCGAAGTATCTGTGTTCCTATCTTTTCCTGAAAATCAATTGCGGAATCTTAGAAACATTTATTCTTTGAACACAGATGACACTGATCGAACAGATATTCACAGATAAAAATTAAAAATCAGTGTTCATCCGTCCCATCCGTCCCATCCGTGTTACTTGTACTGAGCTGCGTTGCCCTGAACGCGAAGCTGTTGAAGGGTCGAAGTATCCGTGTTCCTATCTTTTCCTGAAAATCAATTGCGGGATCTTAGAAACATTTTTTGAAAATAAGATCCAGAACGGGAAAGACATTTATGTATTAGCCAAAAAAGGGCTTCATTTCAAGTGAAACCCTTTCTTAATAATTATCTTATTTCGTAATTATTTAGCTGTATTTATTCGGTAATAAAATTATGGCCTTCAAATGTAGTGCATAATTCTTTGAAGACGGACTGTTG
>JANONW010000071.1:0-10146 GCA_031421065.1 Prolixibacteraceae bacterium | reverse complement strand
ATCGATGCCGCGCAATACAACATGGAACAACTGCTGCATGCAGGGATCAGCAACACATTATTTTCTTCCCGTGATATTACTTTAACTGACAAAGAAGAAGAATTACTGCAGGCTTTAGCCAATGAGAGCTACGAAGCATTCAGTATTCTGAAAAATAATCCTGACTTTCTTGAATACCTTAATTATGCGAGTCCGCTGCGATATTATGCGGAGACCAATATTGGCAGCAGGCCTTCGAAACGTAAATCCGAAAAGCTTAATCTTAATAATCTGAGAGCTGTTCCTTATGTGGGGGCATGGAGCCAGCTAAAGCAAAATTTACCGGGTTATTATGGAGTTGGCCTAGCTTTTGAAAAACTGGAAGCAGCCGGTAAATGGAAAGAAATAAAACACTTGTATGAACATTCACTTTATTTTAAAACGCTTTTGGATAATTGTGAAATGGCTATGAACAAATGTTTTTTCCCTCTAACCGCCTATCTTTCAAAACATCCGAAATATGGCACCTTATGGAATATGATTTATGAGGAGTTTGAACGTACAAAAAAACATCTCTTGTGCTTAACAGGCAGAACAGAACTGATGGGAGATAAACCCGCAGACAAACTTTCGATACAAATGCGCCAGCGGATTGAGCTGCCGCTGATAACCATTCAGCAATATGCCCTTACCAGGATCAGGGAAATGGACGACCAGGCGGTTGATTCACCGGAAAAGAAAATATATGAAAAGCTGGTGATGAGATGTTCCTTTGGGATTATCAATGCGGAGAGGAATTCAGCATAGTATTGTTGACATGACACTAGTGGCCCCTGTAAAAATAAAAACGCTGTAATAGTCTTTATTACAGCGTTTTACGATATTAAAAAGTGATCCCACCGGGATTCGAACCCAGATCATAAGAACCGGAATCTTACATTCTATCCATTGAACTATGGGACCGGTTAAATTTAGCGAGCACAAAAATAATAAAACTTGAATCTAATCAGCCTGTTTTATGCAAAATAATTGTGCTACTTTTGAAGCCATTAAATACGCTATATGTCCACAGAAAAACTACTAAAAAAGTGCCGCACTGAATTCGATGGATATTTCCAGTCGCTGACAATTGATTCGCCCGATAACCAACATAAATTGGAAGATATTAGGGCACATTCACTACGGGTAGTGAGCAATTCGCTTTTGTTGGCCAATGTTGTTTTGCAGACAGAAGAGGAAAAAGGGATAGCAACGATTAATGCTCTTTTTCACGACATTGGCAAAGCTTCAATGGTTTCGAAAAACCTCGATGCATTGGTTATTCAGCGTGATCATGCTACTGTTTCATCAAATATTATTCAGCAAATGGAGTTTTATCAGGACTTGACTGCCGATTTTCAGTCGATTATTCTGAAATCAGTTGAAAATCACAATAAACAGAAATTACCTAAGCTCAACAGTGAGCAACAAACCATTTTTGCCCACTTGCTTCGTGATGCCGATAAATTGGATATTTATGACTCCGCTTATCGTTTTTTTAAGGAAAAGTATGGTATTCAGCCGGTTATTACCTTTGACCTGAATAAAAGTCCAGAGGTTTCCGAAAAAATTATTAAAAGTATTTTGGCCGGAAAAGCGGCTTCTGTGGATGATATGAAATCCATGAACGACTATAAATTATTGTTGTTATCTATGGCTTTCGACCTGAATTTCAAATATACATTCAGGATAATGAGCGAAAAACAATACATTCAGAAAATTTACGAAACCTTGCCCAAACGTGATCAAATTATTGATGTTTACCGAAGCATTAAATTATTTGTCGAGAATAAGTTTGTTTCCTGAAAGTTGAATAACCGGATTTTTGTGATGAACAGGAATTTGGTTTGTGTATGCAACATGGTTACTGAAAAGGAAATTCTTGCAGTACTTAGAAAAGGGGCACTATCAACATCCGATATTCAGAAAATATCACGGGCAGGAACAAGTTGTGGCCGATGTTTGGTTATTATAGACAGTTTGGTTGAAGAATATCTGACCCAATTGCCCAATGACCCTCAGAAACGAATTGATTTTGAAGTTTAAGCCAACTTATCCGCCAGCGAGCTCCCTGTCATCATTTACGGGCAGTGCATAAGATAAATTAACCCTCTTACATTCCGATTTTTTGACAAAAAAATTGTAGATTTGAAAGATAAGGCTTGTGAATATAAACTATTTATGACCTAATTACGTTAAAATTAAAAATACCCATAGAAACGAATAACTATGAAAAAATCACATTTGTTAACAGCAGTTTTTCTGGCAGGCTTAATCATTGCCGGATGTTCGCAAAAAGATGACCTCCAATCGACTGATCCGGATTTGTTGAAGAGTGGTTCAATTGCAGCCGTCAACCAAAACGATTTTGAAATAGTTCCGAATGAGTTGATCATTAAATTTAAAGACGATGTGAGCCCTGAAGCCCAAACTGCCGCATTGGTAAAAATCAATGGCAAGGTAAAGGAGAAAATACATACCAATGCCATGAAAGATAAGGGAGATAAACAAGGTGTATTACTTGTAAGCACTCCACTTCAGGCTTTTGATGCCATTGCCAAAGCCAAAGGGTTAACCGAAATATTGTATGCCGAACCCAATTACATTTATCAGCACAATGCTACTTCCAATGATACATATTATATCAATGGTTCGTTGTGGGGAATGTATGGTGATGCCACATCGCCAGCCAATCAATATGGTAGTCAGGCAGGAGAAGCATGGGCAGCTGGTAAAACCGGTTCAAATACAGTTTACATTGGTATTATCGACGAAGGCTATATGTACACCCATGAAGATTTAACTGCCAATGCCGGAGTTAATCCGGGTGAAACTGCCGGTAACGGGATTGATGATGATGGGAATGGTTTGATTGATGATGTTTACGGTTGGGACTTCGATGGAAATAACAACACTGTTTTTGATGGAGTTGGTGACGATCATGGAACCCATGTTGCCGGAACCATTGGTGGAGTTGGGGGCAACGGTAAAGGTGTTGCAGGTGTTTGCTGGAATGTTAAGCTTTTAAACGCCAAATTTTTGGGTACTCGTGGCGGAACTACTACCAATGCTATTAAAGCAGTTGATTATTTCACCGATTTAAAATCACGCCACAACCTAAATCTTGTTGCAACAAATAATTCCTGGGGCGGTGGAGGTTTCTCTCAAGCTTTAATGGATGCTATTGCTAGGGCAAATACAGCGGGTATTCTTTTTATTGCCGCTGCCGGCAATAGTGGTACCAACAATGATGTTACGCCAAGTTATCCTTCGGGTTATACAAGCAGTAATATTATAGCAGTTGCGTCAATCACCAATACAGGCGCATTGTCAAGCTTTTCTCAATATGGGGCGAAAACAGTTGATTTAGGAGCTCCTGGTTCAGCAATTTATTCAAGCGTTCCAGTAAGTACCAGGGTTAAAAACAAAAATGTAATAACTTCAGGATATGCCAGCTACAGTGGCACCTCAATGGCTACCCCACATGTAACAGGGGGAGTTGCTTTGTATGCTTCAACTCATCCAGGTGCAACTGCTGTTCAGATAAAAGCTGCAATACTTGGTTCAGTAGCATTAACACCTTCCCTTACAGGTCAATGTGTAACCGGAGGAAGATTAAACGTGAGTGGATTTTAATCTCAAATATGTACAAAAGCAAAAGAGGCTGTTCCAACCCGGAACAGCCTCTTTTGTGTTTCTCTGAAAACTGTGACTGTTTACTGACAGCCTGGAACGAAAAGAAATTCCGGGTTACTATTTCAAGATAATTAAGAAAATGGATTGAATGATTGGGCTGATCGGGGAAGACTCTGATTTTGCATGTTTATTAGCGGTTGGTAGAAAAACAAAAAGGCAGGTTCAACAACCTACCTTTTCTCTCTTAAACTAACTAACCTAACTAAACCTAAACTTATGAAAAAAAATGTACCACAAAGATAAGCCCCGAGATTGATATTCAGGTAAATTAATTCTTAAATGATGTTAAAGAAATTGTGACCAGTTGTTAATGTTTGTTAATGGAAAAAAGAGGTTGCCGAAACCAATCGACAACCTCTTCTCATATAATTATTGAAATCTATTACATAAGGAAGCTGAGCAGAATACCGGCGGCAACAGCCGATCCGATAACACCTGCAACGTTTGGTCCCATTGCGTGCATCAACAAATGGTTGGTTTTATCGTATTCCAAACCAACAACCTGCGAAACACGCGCACTGTCAGGTACTGCCGAAACCCCGGCATTGCCAATCAATGGGTTGATTTTGTTACCTTCTTTCAGAAATAAATTGAGGAGTTTAACAAATAGTACACCGCCAGTAGTTGCAATAATAAACGAACCTGCACCTAAGGCGAAAATGCCAACTGATTTCATGGTAAGGAAGGTGGTTGCCTGTGTTGAGGCGCCAACTGTTAAACCGATCAGAATGGTCACGACGTCAATCATCGGACCTTTTGCTGTATCAGCCAGCCGTTTGGTTACGCCACTCTCTTTCAGCAGGTTTCCGAAGAAAAGCATCCCTAAAAGAGGTAGGCCGCTGGGAACAATAAATGTAGTGAGCAACATACCTGCAATAGCAAATATAATTTTCTCGACTTTCGAAACTGAACGCGGAGGTTTCATGCGGATTAAACGTTCCTTGCTGTTGGTCAGCAACTTCATAATTGGTGGCTGAATTACCGGAACGAGCGCCATATAGGAGTATGCCGAAATAGCAATGGCTCCCATCAGATCAGGAGCAAGCTTCGAAGAAAGGAAGATAGCTGTCGGGCCATCGGCACCACCAATAATGGCAATTGCACCTGCTTCGGTTGGACTAAATCCAAGCGCAAGAGCAATGCAATAGGCGCCAAAAATTCCAAGCTGGGCTGCAGCTCCGATCAAAATCAATTTAGGGTTCGAAATCAAAGCCGAAAAGTCGGTCATAGCACCAATTCCAAGGAAGATTAATGAAGGATAAATACCCTGAAGGACCCCGAAATAAAGGTAATTCAGAACGCTACCGGTTTCGTAAACCCCGATTTTGTATCCCGGGGCAAATGCAACATTTCCTATTAAAATACCAAAGCCAATCGGGATCAGCAACATCGGTTCAAATTCTTTTGCAATGGCAAGGTAAATAAATACCAGGCCGATACAAATCATTATAATGTGACCGATCGTCATATTCGCAAAAGCAGTAAATTGAAGGAATTGCGACAAGTGTTGAATAATAAAATCAACGAATGTACCCATGTTTTAGTCTCCTATTATAATTAACACATCGCCTTCCATCACACTATCGCCTTTGTGTTTCAGGATTGATTCCACTCTACCGACCTTGTCGGCTTCAATGTTGTTTTCCATTTTCATGGCTTCCAGCATCAGTAGTTTTTGTCCCATCTTAACAATATCGCCCTCTCTAACAAACATTTCAAGAATAACTCCCGGCAGTGGTGATTTGATGCTTCCAACGCCTTTGTGAGCCGATGGGCTACTGGTTCTGGCAACTGATGGGTGACTGTCGGTTGATGGAACTACCATTTGGCGAACCAGTTTAGGAGTTTTTACAGCTTTCATTGTTTTGTCAACTTCAACTTTGTACAAAGTTCCGTTCACTTCAACTTCAGCAAGGTTGTCTTCAACATTGTGAATCTCTGTCTCGTATTGATTGCCGTTTATGGTAAATTTGAATTTTTTCATTTCTATGGTTTTTAACGCGGTGATTTCCTAAGTGTATAAATTTTTGAACTCCACGGAGAATAGTTTCTTGATACTTTCTTAATTGTCAAAACTGTATTTTCCTCATCGTGCAGTTCGCTTTGGTACAAGTACAAAGCCATAGCAATCGCGGCATTTACCTCACCTGACATTTCTTCCCCTTTTACGTGTTTCCCGGTAATTGTCAGTGTCTGATCTTTTTTAGCGACAGAAGCTTTATTGATAAAGAAACGCCCAATGTTCTTATAAATCATGTAAAGAATGGCAAGCGCTGAAAATACAACAAGCATGGCAATCGTTGTCATACCTATGCCGTAAGGATCAATTGCAACAAATTTTTCTCCGGAAGAAGCCTTGCTGCTCGAGTCGTTGTTTGCTCTCGGTGTCGAGTGTTTCATGAAATCCCAGATTTCACCGCCATCAGTAACTCTTCCGAATGTAACATCAACTTTTTGAGGTAGTGTAATTTTCAGTTCGTCAATCTTAGTTTTTCCATTGGCATCAAACAAGGCGATGGTTTCAGTATTTTCCAGATTAAAATTCAGGTGAAAAATACCTCTTGTAGGTTTTTCGTCAGCAAAAAATACTATATAACCTCTTGGTGGAATAATAGTTGCCGGGTCTCCCTGCGGTATCCAGTATTTGGTCGGATTGTCTAAGTCATTCGTCAGGAAACACCCGCCTATGTTTATTGGACTATACGCCGAGTTGAAAATCTCGATCCAGGAATTGTGCTTCCCAAAATCATCCACATAATTGGAATCGTTCAGTAAAAGAATTTCATTGATCCTTAGGTCGGTTGCATTTTGTGCTTTCGCACTGTCAGTTTCTGCAACAACCAAGAGGAGAATGACAATTCCGTATAAAAAATGTTTAATTTTTTTTTGCATAATCATTAATTATAATGGTAGGTTAGCATGTTTCTTATCTGGCATAACATCTTTCTTTGTTGCCAGGGCCTGAAGGGCGCGGATAATCCTGAAACGGGTGTTACGCGGTTCAATTATATCATCGATGTAACCGTATTCTGCTGCTTTGTAAGGGTTAGCGAATTTAAATTTGTATTCTTCTTCAGCTTGTGCAACGTATGCCAGACGTTCTGCCTCATCTTCAATAGCAGCAATCTTTTTGTTCCTGAGAACTTCGATGGCGCCTTTTGGCCCCATAACGGCAATCTCGCCTGTTGGCCATGAGTAGTTGATATCGCCGCGCAGATGTTTTGAGCTCATTACACAATAGGCGCCACCATAAGCTTTCCGAAGAATAACTGTCACTTTTGGAACAGTTGCAGATCCGTAGGCAAATAACAATTTGGCTCCGTGTGTAATAATGCCGCCATATTCCTGTGCTGTTCCGGGAAGGAATCCGGGCACATCGACCAGGGTAACAATTGGAATATTGAACGCATCACAATATCGGATGAAGCGGGCTGCCTTTCGTGAAGCATTGATATCGAGCACACCTGCAAGGTAGCAAGGCTGATTGGCAACGATACCTGTTGAAATTCCATTGAAACGGGCAAATCCAACCACGATGTTTTGTGCAAAGTTACGATGGACTTCCAGAAACTCATTGTAATCAACTATCGAGTGAATAACGTCTTTTACATCGTAAGGTTTGTTTGGATTATCCGGAATTACAGAATTGAGGAAATCATCCAGACGGTCAATCGGATCGTCACAAGGAGCTAAAGGTGCATCTTCAAGATTATTCTGTGGCATATAACTCAGCAATTTGCGGATCAGTAAAATACCTTCCTGTTCGTCTTCTGCAACAAAGTGAGTAACTCCTGATTTTGAACCGTGAACAGAAGCGCCCCCCAGTTGTTCGTCAGTTACCACTTCGCCTGTAACAGCCTTTACAACTTTTGGTCCGGTTACAAACATGTAACTGGTATTTTTGCTCATGATGATGAAGTCGGTCAGCGCTGGTGAATAAACTGCACCACCGGCACAAGGCCCGAAAATGGCGGAGATCTGTGGAATAACTCCTGAAGCCATGATGTTACGTTCGAAAATTTCAGCATAACCTGCCAATGCCGTTACACCTTCCTGAATACGCGCGCCGCCCGAGTCATTGATGCCGATAACGGGAGCGCCTACTTTCATCGCCATGTCCATTACTTTGCAGATTTTCAGTGCATAGGTTTCAGACAATGAACCTCCAAAAACGGTAAAATCCTGTGCATACAAATACACAACACGACCGTCGATGGTTCCCTGACCAGTTACAACGCCGTCGCCCAGAAATTTTGTTTTTTCCATGCCGAAGTTGTCGCAACGGTGGGTCACGAACATGTCGTATTCTTCGAAACTACCTTCATCGAGCAATAGTTCGATGCGTTCGCGGGCAGTTAGTTTGCCCTTAGCGTGCTGAGCTTCAATTCTTTTTCCTCCACCTCCAAGTTTTGCTTCAACGCGCAGGTCAATGAGTTTTTTTATTTTGTCTTGATTGTTCATATTATATGAAATAAGTTGTGTTTGATTATTTGTCAGAGCAAAGTTCGGTCAATACGCCCAGTGTCGATTTTGGGTGGAGGAATCCGATGGTCAATCCTTCAGCGCCTTTACGGCCTGTTTTGTCAATTACCTGAACACCTTTTGCAGCCGCATCATTCAACGCATCGTTTACGTTTTCAACTGCAAATGCCAGATGGTGAACTCCTGGCCCTTTTTTTTCGATAAATTTGCCAATTGGGCCTTCCGGATCGGTTGATTCCAGCAATTCGATTTTAGTTTGCCCAACTTTAAAGAAAGCGGTCTTTACTTTCTGGCCGGTAACTTCTTCAACGGCATAACATTTCAGTCCTAAAACGTTTTCATAATACGGAATGGCTTCTTCCAGATTGTTAACAGCTATTCCAATGTGTTCGATATGTGATATTTCCATTTAGTATGTATTTAATTTGATAAGGAAAATAATATTTTCAGTGTATTCTTTTTTTTGCGCTGCAAAAGTACGCTTACATTCTATCTTTTACAAAATGAAAATGTGAGCCATACCGTTCGAAAGCTGCTTTTTCCAAAGATTCCCTATGTGCCGGATGGGCAACAGAAATCAATAAACGGGCGCGTTCCTGTAAGGTTTTCCCGTAAAGATTTACCGCACCATGTTCGGTAACTACCCAGTGGATATTTGCCCGTGTGCTTACCACTCCCGATCCTTCAATCAGAGTCGGACAAATTTTAGAAACTCCTTTTGCGGTTACTGATGGCAATGCAATAATTGGTTTTCCTCCTTTTGAGTGACCTGCACCGCGAATAAAGTCGATCTGGCCACCTACTCCTGAATAATGTTTGATCCCAATTGAATCAGCACAAACCTGACCGGTAATATCCACTGCCAAAGCAGAGTTAATCGCGGTTACTTTGTCGAGCTTACGGATAACAGCTACATTGTTGGTATGGGCCACGTCCATCATGGCAACCCGAGGGTTGTCGTCAACAAAGTCATACAATGCCTGCGATCCCATTAGGAATGACGCAACCATTTTGCCTTTGTCGATACTTTTATGTTTCCCGGTAACGATTCCTTTCTCCACCAAAGGTAAAATACCATCGGCAAACATTTCAGTGTGGACCCCAAGATCTTTGTGATTTTCAAGCTGAGCTAATACTGCATTTGGAATACCACCGATACCCATTTGTAAACAGGCGCCATCTTCAATCAAAGCTGCTACATTGAAACCGATCTGAACTTCTTCAGGGGTCAATGGCTCAAAACCATGTGAGTATAATTTAATATCGTCTTCTACAAAAATATTTATCTGGTCAACATGGATCATCGCATCGCCCCAGCAACGCGGTACGTTTGGATTCACCGCTGCAATTACAACATCAGCACATTGAACAGCAGCCAAAGTTGCATCAACCGAGGTCCCCAGTGATACAAAACCATGTCTGTCAGGAGGAGAAACCATAATCATGGCCACATTAACATGCAGATAACCTTCACGAATCAGTTTCTGTGTTTCGCTCAAAAATACCGGAATATAGTCGGCATAACCAGCCTGGGTTTGTTTGCGCAGGTTATCACCAACGAAGAATTGTTCTGATTCGAAAATTCCTTCAAACTCCGGATTGGCATACTCAATATTGCCTTCAACGTGGATGTGTTGAATTTTTACACCGTACAGTTCTCCATTTCTGCCGCGCTCAACCATTGGTTTGATCAGCGTGTGTGGTGTTACCGCAACAGAGCTTAAATGAACTCTATCGCCTGATTTAATTACTTTTACAGCTTCCTGGGGGGATACGTATTTAATTTGTTTCATAATTGTGATTTTGAATGAGTTGTCCTTGAAATTAGGGCACAAAGGTAAATATTAATTTTCCAAACGATATTGAAGGATTCCTTTTTCAAACGGATATAGACAAATGTACATGGTTTGTAAAATTAGTGTTAAGAAAGAGTTACCGCCTGATATGCAG
>JANONW010000070.1:0-2300 GCA_031421065.1 Prolixibacteraceae bacterium | reverse complement strand
GGTCGACCGCAATACCTATGGCCTGTTCGATCTCGAAGATGGCGTGCCCACTGATGCCTACTCGCTCGAAGAAGCGGTGCGCGACGGCTTTCTGGTGCCGCCGAAGGCCGTCTCGGTGCCGCTCAAGTTCCAGCGTGAAGGGATCAAGTACGACGATCTGTCGGAAGATGACAAGGACCAGTGGGACGCGCTGGAGTGGGACGAGGATGGCGGTGTGCCCGACCGGGTGGAGGCCGAGGCCGTCAACAAGTGGCTGTTCAACAAGGACACCGTCGACAAGGTGCTGGCGCACCTGATGACGCGCGGCCTGACGGTGGCGGGCGGCGACCGACTCGGCAAGACGATCCTGTTCGCCAAGAACCAGGCCCACGCCGACTTCATCGCCGAGCGCTTCAACGCGAACTACCCGCATTACAAGGGCGAGTTCGCGCGCGTCATTCACAACGAAGTGACCTACGCGCAGAGCCTGATCGACAGTTTCTCGAACAAGGAGAAGGCGCCGCACCTCGCGCTCTCGGTGGACATGCTGGACACCGGTATTGACGTGCCGGAGGTCGTGAACCTGGTGTTCTTCAAGCTGGTGCGATCGAAGACCAAGTTCTGGCAGATGCTCGGCCGGGGGACGCGGCTCTGCCCCGACCTGTTCGGCCCCGGCCAGCACAAGCAGTTCTTCTACCTCTTCGACTACTGCCAGAACCTGGAGTACTTCAGCCAGAATCCGGAGACCACGGACGGCGCGCTGGGCGCATCGCTCGGCAAGCGTCTGTTCACGGCGCGGCTGGAGCTGATCGCCGAGCTGGACAAGACCGGCGCCGGTGAAGCTGCGGCGGGAGTCGTCAGGGAGCCGCAGGCCACCTACGGCGATCCGCGGACTGGCGCCGAAGTTCGCCGTTCCATCGGCGAGCTACTGCACGGCGAAGTGGCCGCGATGAACCTCGGCAACTTCGTGGTTCGGCCGCGACGCCGCGTCGTGGAGAAGTACGCCAAGACGGAGGCGTGGACAGTGCTTTCCGCGGAGGCGTTGTCGGAACTCGCGCACGAAGTCGCGGGCCTGCCGTCGGAGCGCGAGGCGGAAGCCGAAGAGGCGAAGCGCTTCGATCTGCTCATGCTCAACCTGCAACTGGCACGACTTCGCGCCGAACCGGGGTTCGAGCGTCTGCGTGATCAGATCAAGGCGATCGCGGGCCTGCTGGAAGAGAAGTCCGCGATCCCCATGGTGCGAGACCAGATGGCGCTGATTCAGGAGGTGCAGGCCGACGAGTGGTGGCAGGACGTCACGGTCCCGATGCTCGAGATTGTCCGCCGGCGTCTGCGCGACCTCGTGAAGTTCATCGAGAAGCAGAAGCGCAAGCCGATCTACACGGACTTCGAAGATGAGATGGGTGGCGAGACGCACGTGGTACTGCCCGGCTTCGGAGAGGGTACGGACTACGCGAAGTTCAGGGCGAAGGCGCAGGCGTTCCTGCGTGCGCATCAGGATCACATCGCGATTCACAAGCTGCGGTTGAACAAGGCACTCACGGCGGCGGACCTGATCGAGTTGGAGCGGATGCTCGTCGAGAGCGGCGTCGGCGCGGCCGAAGAGATCGGTCGCGCCAAGAGTGAATCGCAGGGTCTGGGCCTGTTCGTGCGATCCCTGGTGGGCATGGATCGGGAGGCGGCGAAGAACGCATTGGGCGGCTTCTTGAACGGCAAGACATGGAGCGCGAGCCAGATCGAGTTCGTGAACCTGATCGTGAACCACCTGACCGAGCATGGCGTGATGGAGGCCGCGCGGCTCTACGAGTCGCCGTTCACCGACCTGACGCCGCGCGGGCCGGATGGGCTGTTCAGCACCGCGCAGGTGGACGCATTGTTGGCGGCGCTTGCGGCTGTGAGGGCGACCGCGGTCGCGGCGTAAGTCGTGGGGACTTCGAGAGGCATCATGATGACAGCGAAGAACACGGCGGGAAGCCAAGGGGATCACCCGAGCGGGTGGGGCGTGAGCGAACGCTGCTGTGACGGGGCGTCTAACAACAGCATGCAGCTGACGGCGCTTCGCGCCGCAGCTGATGCTGAACGTTCGGCGCGGAAACGCGCTAATGTACATTTCTGACCGAACCTCGAGGAGGGAGAGTGGACTGGCGCGAGCACATGTCGTTCTGGACAACCTCGCGGTCGGCGAACGCGAGGCGACCATCCTCTCCGAATATCCGTCGCTCACGCGCGCGCATATTCGCGCGGCCTTGGCGTTCGCCGCCGATCTTGCCCACGACCGCATCCTTCCCATCCCGGCGTAGGCGTGCGGTTCAAGCTCGACG
>JANONW010000069.1:0-1547 GCA_031421065.1 Prolixibacteraceae bacterium | reverse complement strand
CCCCTAGGGCAATGGGTACGATTAGAGGTACCTGCAAGCCAGGTAGGTTTAGAAGGTCGCCCCCTTAACGGCATGGCCTTCACCCTCTTCAATGGCCGGGCGACTTGGGATAGGGCGGGGAAAGCGGGTGGAGCATCGAATGCTATGCCGGCAGTGTCCATCACCGCGCCCGTTAATGGCGCCACCTACAGCGCCCCGGCAAACATCACCCTGAACGCCACCGCGACGGACAGCGACGGCACTATCACCAAAGTGGAGTTCTATAACGGCACCACACTACTCAACACCGACACCACATCACCGTATAGTTTTAACTGGACCAATGTAGGGGCGGGCAGCTACACCCTGACCGCTAAGGCCACGGATAACGCTGGCGCGGTAAGCACATCACCCGCTATCAGCATCACCGCCAACACCAACATTGCGCCGACCGTCAGCATCACCGCACCCGCCAATAGCGCTACTTATATCGCACCCGCCACCGTCAATCTCACCGCCACCGCTGCGGATGCAGACGGCACCATCACCAAGGTTGAGTACTACAACGGCGCAACGCTAATCGCGACCGGTGGTGCGGCCACGACCTATGCGGGCATATGGAATGGTGTAGCGGCTGGCAGCTACAGCCTGACCGCCAAGGCGACTGATGATAAAGGAGCGGTAACAACCTCCACCCTGATTAGCATCACCGTGGCGGCAAACAGCCTGCCAACCGTCAGCCTCACTGCACCTGCCAATGGCGCGATCTACACCGCACCGGCCAACGTCACCCTAGCCGCGACGGCTGCGGACACAGACGGCACCATCCAAAATGTTGGGTTCTACCAAAATGGCGTACTACTCGGCAGCATCGGCAGCGCACCCTATACCTACAACCTACCCAGTCTTGCCACGGGTAGCTACACCTTCACCGCAATCGCCACCGACGACAAAAACGCGACGACAACTTCGGCAGCGGTGAACATCACCGTGAATACTTCCACCAACATGACTGCGCCGATCAACTACACCTATGACGAGATTGGCCGTTTGACTGGCATGTTCGATAGCACGGGTAACAGCGTGCAATACAGCTACGACGCAGTGGGTAACCTACTCGCCACCACCAAGAAAAGCGTAGGTGCCGTCACCATTCTGGAGTTCACCCCGGATGCAGCTGAAGTTGGCGTAACGGTCACTATTACCGGCACCGGCTTTAGCGCCACGCCAAGTTTAAATAGTGTGAAATTCAATGGCACAACTGCGACGGTAACCAGCGCCACCACCAATTCACTACAAGTCACCGTCCCCACCGGCGCCACCAGCGGGCCGATCAGCGTGACGTCACCCAGCGGTTCAGCCACTACCAGCAGCAGCTTCATTGTAAGTCTGCCAGGCAGCGGCACGAGTGCGCCGACGATTGCCAGTTTCACGCCGACCATTGGCGGGGTGGGTACGAGCGTTATCATCATCGGTACCGGCTTTCAATCCAATACCACCTACAACAAAGTGTCGATCAATGGCCGTGCATTGAAGGTAACGGCGGCCAGCGCGACCAGTCTTACGGT
>JANONW010000068.1:0-4845 GCA_031421065.1 Prolixibacteraceae bacterium | reverse complement strand
CTGCCACCGAGGCTGCGGAACCGGGTGGCGGTAAAGCGCGCCTGCGGGAACTTGGCGATGTTGAAGAAGTCGGCGCTTTTGAGCGCGTCGTCGCCATCGGGATTGGCGACGGTCACGCCGGCCAACGGGATGGTGACGTCGAGTTTCGAGGTCGCCAGCCGCTTCGGGTCGAAGTTCAGGCGGGTGGTGAAGGCAGGCAGGTGGCCGACGAACACTTCGCCCTGGTACTGGGTGGCGAAGGTCAGCCTGGAGCCGGGTGCCTGCGCATAGTCGGCGGCGAAGGACGGCATGGCGACGGCCAGCGCGACAACACATCCGACGGCGAGCTTGAAGGGAACCGCAGCCGGGGGAAGCGCCGGCGCATGGAGGCCCAACCGGCTAAAGTCACCACGCGCGAGATCGATATCCGCGAAGCCGCCCGCGTGCGCTCCACTTGGGCGCGCCTGATCCACAAAGTCTACGAGGTCGATCCGCTCGAATGCCCCAAGTGCAAGGGCCACATGCGCGTGATCGCGCTCATCGACGACAAGGCGGTCATCCGCAAGATCCTCAGCCACCTGGGGCTATGGGTGGCGCAAATTGCGGCCCGAAGGGGCCCTGGTCCGCCCGCCCCGGAGCCGCCCAGGCCAGCCGCGCCAATCCTGACCTACCACCCCGTTCCCGACATCGCCTGAATCCGCCGCGCGAGGGGCGGGTTCGCTCTGCAGTCTAGTGTTCATCGCCCATGACGCGCCAAGCGGATAGATTGCCATGTGGATTTTTACCAATAGCGGCTCGCGAGACGACATAATCCCCATTGCGCGCCGTCGCACCAGGGCCGGGGAGCGGGAGAATGGGAAAATCGTGCCGCGCTTTGCGGCCAGGGGTGGATAGACTTTCCTATCCATCGGCGTGATTTTTGTTTGTGGCCTTGCCCTGCAAAGGTTTCAGCCCGTGCTTCAACAGCTTTTGTTAGCGGCTTGCTCCGCGAGCGGCCTTTTTCTTGGGCCTCCGCGATTATGCTTATGCCCCGATAAACCGGGATACGCACTTGACATCCACAAGTGCCAAGGGGAAACTGCAAAAAAAGTATATAAGAATCGCAATACACTCACAGGAGATCCCCCGATGAAGAAATCGCGCGTTACCTTATTGGCTGCCGCATTCATTGGCAGTGTGCTGGCACTGCCCGCAGCCGCCCAGGATGCCAACCTCGGCCGCAATCTCGCGGCAACCTGCGTCACTTGTCACGGCAAGGGCGCGACCGGCACCGGAACCCTGGACGGCATGCCGAAAGCCCAACTGATGCAGGCGATGAAAGATTTCAAATCAGGCGCCAGGCCGGCAACGCTCATGCACCAGTTATCCAAGGGCTACACCGAGCAGCAGGTGGAGTTGATCGGGGAGTATTTTTCGAAACAGAAAGCCAAGTAAGGGAAAATCATGGCTCACGCATACAATCGACGCGATTTCATCAAGTTCCTTGCCGCCGGCGCCGCGACCGGCACCTTTGCCGGCTGCGCCACCACACCCGAAGTGCAGAAGCTGATCGGTCGTGTGATCGTGATCGGCGGCGGCTACGGCGGCGCCGCCGCAGCAAAGTATATCCGCATGTGGTCGGGCGGCCGGATCGAAGTGATCATGATCGACCGCAGCAGCCAGTACGTCTCCTGCCCGATGTCCAACCTGGTGCTGGGCGGCAGCAAGAAGATCGAAGACATCACCCTCGGCTACACCAAATTGCGCGACTACGGCGTGCAGGTGATACGCGACGAAGTCACCGGCATCGACACCGCCAAGAAGAAGGTCAAACTCACCCGGATCGAGGATCTGCCCTATGACCGGCTGGTGCTCTCGCCCGGAGTCGATTTCATGTACAACCAGATCCCGGGCCTCAATAATGCCGATGCGCAGAAGTCGATCCTGCATGCGTGGAAAGCCGGAGCGGAAACGGTGGCGCTGAGAAAGCAGCTCGAGGCGATGCGCGATGGCGGCACCTATATCCTGTCGATCCCGAAGGCGCCCTACCGCTGCCCGCCCGGACCCTACGAGCGCGCCTGCCAGGTGGCTTCATACTTCAAACAGGTCAAGCCCAAGTCCAAGGTGCTAATCCTGGACGGCAACGAGGACATCGTGTCGAAGAAGGGCTTGTTCCTGAAGGCCTGGGGCGACCGCTACAAGGGCATCATCGAGTACCGCGCCAATCAGGAAGCGAAGGACATCGATCTGCGCGAAATGGCGGTGAAGACGGATTTCGACTCCTTCAAGGGCGATGTGTTGAACGTAATACCGCCGCAAAAAGCGGCCGACATCGCCGTCAAGGCCGGAATCGTCAACGCCAACAACCGCTGGTGCAGCGTCGACTGGCTTACCCTGCAGTCCACCGCCAATCCGGACATCCATGTGCTTGGGGATGCGACGCTGTCGGCCCCGGCCATGCCCAAATCAGGCGCCATGGCCAACCAGCATGCCAAGGTGTGCGCCGCAGGTGTCGTCGCCCTCATGACAGGCCAACCGGTAAACCAGACGCCGATGATGATCAATACCTGCTACAGCTTCGTCAGCGACAACGAAGCGGTGCATGTCGCCTCGGTGCACAGCTATGACGCCAAGGACAAGACGTTCAAGACGGTGCCGGGATCGGGCGGACTGTCCGCCGCCGCCACCGAATTGGAGGGAACGTACGGCTTGCTCTGGGCGCAGAACATCTGGGCAGACATGCTCGGCTGACGTTTCGCGCGTCACAACGAAATAGGCCGCAATCGCGGCCTATTTCATTTCACCCCCGGGGAAAACAGCGGCACTAACCCTTGCCGGTGCTGCCGAAACCGCCGGCGCCGCGCTCGCTCGCGGCAAAATCATCGACCAGGTTGAGCTTCACCTGCACCACCGGCACCACCACCAGCTGGGCGATCCGTTCCATCGGGTTGAGGGTGAACGCGCTGCCGCCGCGATTCCACAGCGAGACGAATATCTGCCCCTGGTAGTCGGAATCGATCAGGCCGACCAGGTTGCCGAGCACGATGCCGTGCTTTTACCAATAGCGGCTCGCGAGACGACATAATCCCCATTGCGCGCCGTCGCACCAGGGCCGGGGAGCGGGAGAATGGGAAAATCGTGCCGCGCTTTGCGGCCAGGGGTGGATAGACTTTCCTATCCATTGCGAGAGAGTTCACGCACGGGCGACACGACCGCGGGATCGCCTATAATCCCTTTCGCAGAGAGAAGGAGCGAGTGATGGACTACCGCCATATTATTTCGATCGGGGATAGGGGATAGGAATTCCAATGCCCCTTCCCTACGTAGGGTACGCCGCTCCTCGGCGCATGCCAAGGGTCAGTAGCGGCCGGAATCGGGCTCACGGCGGGTGGCTTGGCTGATCGAGGCCCGCGGTTCCGTGCACTGCCGCCTGTAGCCTCCCGTTTTGCATCTTTGCGACCGTCGCGCGGCCACGCGGCACCGTCGGCGCGGTGCACTCACCACGCCGAATCGGTTTGTTCGGTCTCACCAGCCGAGGTCTTGCCGCTGGTTTTCGTAATCGGGCATTGGGTCGAGGAACAGAGCCTGCCCCGGAAACAGAGCCTGCCCCGGACTTGATCCGGGGGCGAAGGCCGGCTCCTGCGGCTGCGCTTCGGCCCGGGTGGACGCCCCGCGACGAGATGTCCAGCGAGTGGGTGGTGGGTCGCGAATCGGCGCGGCGCGTGGTGCACGGGTGGGCTCGCCGAGGTGTTCGAGGATGCGCACGATCACCGCGCGTTCGAGGATAAAGGCGACCAGTCGCATGGTCGCGCCACAGTGTCGGCAGCGCAGCGGGTCGACCTCGTAGAACGGCATGGCGATGGCCAGCGCGACACCACCTCCGACGACGAGCTTGAAGGCAGGGGATTCAAACGACATGGCGGGTCTCCGCAGCAGCAGGCAGGGCACGCGTGCGACGGCGCGGCAACATGCGTGTCAGGGTGGCGTCGTGCTGAAACAGGTGGTGATAGAACGCGGCGCCGGCATGAGCGATCACCAGCGTCAGCAGCAGCCAGAAGCCGGTTTCGTGCAGCGTCCCGGCGAGCTCGCGCAGATCGGGATCGGTCGCCGCGATGCGGGGCAGGTTGAACAGACCGAACCATTGCAGCGGAAAACCGGCGGCGGAGTTCAGCACCCAGCCGATCAGCGGCTGCGCGAACAGCAGCACGTACATCGCGCCGTGGGTGAGCGTGGCGATGCGCTCCTGCCAGCGCGGGGTGCCGGCGACCGGGTGCGGCGCGCCGGCCACCACGCGCCACGCCAGCCGCAGCGCCACCAGTGCCAGCACGGTCAGCCCCAGCGACTTGTGCAGCGCGTAGAGCTTGATCTTCTGCGGGTTGTCGGGCAGCTCGACCATCAGCAGCCCAAGCACGGCGTTGGCGGCGATCAGCAGCACGATCGACCAGTGCAAAAACTGGCTGACAGGACCCCAGCGATCGATGGTGTTTTTCAGCAGCATGCGGCGGGATCCGCAGTCGGTTTGGGCGCGGTGGCTGCGGAAGGATCGGGGGCGGGTTCGGGGGCGACGGGTTCGGGGGTAAACGGCTCGGTGGTCGGGTGGGTGTCGTCGACTGCGGGACCGGTGCGGTTGCTGTGCACGGCCTCCGCCTCGATCCGTATTTCCACCTTGTCGCCGATCATCGACGCCCAGGCATCGATGCCGTAATCGCTGCGGCTGAGCGTGGCGGTGGCCGAAAAACCGGCGGTGCGGCGGAACGGCGGCAGCGGATGGCGCTTGAGCGCGTTGAGCACCACGTCCATGCACAACGGCCGGCTCACACCGCGCAGCGTGAGGTGGCCGCAGACCCTGGCGTGGTCGGCCGCGGCCGGTTCCACCGTGGTCGACAC
>JANONW010000067.1:0-2883 GCA_031421065.1 Prolixibacteraceae bacterium | reverse complement strand
CAGAACTTGGTGTTACAAAAATTACTACCAACCGCCCTGCCTGGCTAAAAGAAGAACTTGGTAAACTTTAGTTTAAAGTTTAAGGTTCCGGGTTCAAAGTTTAGGTTTACATAGTATAAATTACTTCACTCAGACAACTTTTTATGCACAAATGACCAACTGAAAAGCCCCTTTTCCAAATAATACTGATTTTTGAATTACAAGATTGTTGGCAGGAAGAATAGTATTTAGTCCGCCCAATTTGTAATATTGTTTAAAATTATGGTTGTGTTGCCTGCCAGCCAGAAATTCGGCTATCCTGCACCCAATTCCGGTATAGTTTGTTGGTAGCGGAACAGCGTAATCAACAAAGATGATTTTGTCGGCTACACGTTTCATCTCATTCAAAATTGGCGAATGCAAGTGAGGTGGAAACTGGTGCAATGCAAGTGTCATTAACGCAACGTCAAATCTTTTTTCCTTAAAAATGGAAAGGTCGCTTGCATCGCAAACAAAAAAAATAGCATTTAAAACATTTCTTTTTTTTGAGGTTTTTGTAGCAAAATTTATCATCGATTCGGAAAGATCTACTCCGGTAATAAAAGAAGCTATTTCGGATATTTCAAAAAGTTGAGCACCGGTTCCACAGGCAATATCAATTACTTTTTCCCTGGGAATAATTTCAGCGGTAACCCGTTTTCTTAACGGGGCTAAAATTGGGTCTATTACCGTGCTGTAAAATGGGCCTGATTCTACCATTTGTTTTCAATATATAAATTAGCTTGTTTACTTTAAACCGAAAAAGCTTTCTTTTGTTGTAACCATTATTAAAAAACAAGGTCATGAAAAGTTATCACATTGTGTTTGTTGCAATATTTATTTTGTTCACTGCTTTTAAATCTGATAAACCTTCATATTATCTTTTTAATAAAGATGGAAAAGATGTGAAGTATGAAAAAATGCTGAAAGCGGCAGAAGATGCAGATATTGTTTTGTTTGGCGAAAGTCACGATAACCCAATTTTGCATTGGCTACAACTTGAACTAACAAAAGATTTGTACGATTCGAAAAAAGACAAACTTGTACTTGGTGCCGAAATGTTTGAAAGTGATAACCAGGTAATTTTAAATGAATATTTGGAAGACAAAATAGCTCAAAGCAGTTTTGAAGGAGAAGCACGACTGTGGCCAAATTACAAAACCGATTACAAGCCGCTTGTTGAATTTGCTAAAACAAACAATCTGAGATTTGTGGCTACCAATGTTCCGCGCCGATATGCTTCATTGGTGAATAAGAATGGATTTGAAGGTTTGGATGAACTCTCGGAAGAGGCCAAAACATTTCTCCCACCACTTCCGGTTAAATACGATTCAACGTTAAATTGCTATAAGAGCATGATGGAGATGGAAGGAATGGAACCGCACATAATACCAATTGTTCTTCAAAATGCCGCATAACTTGTCCCGAATTAATCGGGAGCAAATTTTGAAGATTACAATGGTTAATGCCGATAGACCAACAAAGGAGCAGATTGAGCGTAGTGAATTGAAAATCAGCGAAGACAAATAAAATAGACAATTGTACTGAGCTAAAATATGCGACATTTTGTTGGCTAATCGGTATAACTCCAAATTTTCCAAAAGCACAGGCAATAAAAGATGCTACAATGGCTTATTTTATTCTCAAAAACTGGTTGACCGGAAAAACGCTTTTGCATTACCACGGCTCCTATCATTCCGAGAATTTTGAAGGTATTTACTGGTATTTGAAGCAGGCAAATCCTGATTTAAAAATTGTAACAATCCACACTATTTCGCAAAAAGATGTTTCTGAATTGGAAAAGGAAAACACAGGAAAAGCAGATTTTACGATTTGTGTGGATGAGGATATGACGAAAACAAGATAGTTTAGTATCCGTTTAGTGGTTCAAAACCGATTGACGGATAACTGCAAATTTACCGTCGGTAGAAATTCATTTCATCAAGATATTCCCAAGCTTTTTGAGGCATAAAATGACGAACATCTTTTCCTAATTTAATTGCATTTCGGATAAACGATGAGGAAATCTCCATTAGTGGGGCATCAAAGGCAACTGTAATGTTTTTATGATCTGGAACTTTTGACTGATCGAAGCTTGGACGGGGATATACAATTACTCCGTAATTTTCAATAATCATTTCAAAGTTTTTCCATTTTGGAAAACTATCCAGGTTATCTGACCCCATTAAAATAGAAAAATTGTAATTAGGGTGGCGTTCTTGTAAATGAGCCAGTGTATCAATGGTATAACTCGGTTTAGGCAGGTTAAATTCAATGTTTGAGGCCCGAAATCTGTCGTTGTGTTCAATTGCACGTTCTACCATTTCCAACCGATGATAATCGGCTAAAAGGTTTTCTTTTTTCTTAAATGGGTTTTGAGGAGAAACCACAAACCATAGCTGATCAATGTCGGTGAATTCAACCATATAATTGGCAATTGCCAAATGCCCGATGTGAATTGGATTGTACGAACCAAAATACAAACCTATTTTTAACCTGATTGGTTTAGGTGAGAGGATATCGGCGATAAGATTGCTCATTTATTTAATTTTCAAATAACAAGTCACAAATTACAAATAAATTCCAAGTCGCAAATTTTAGAAAATCAAAACATTCTGATAAGTAGTAAAGAAAGAACAATTTCTTGTTTAGAAAATTGAAAATTGGTTATCGGCTATTTTTTGCTTTTTGGTTTTTAAGATTTGTTATTTCCTCACAAATTCCCGGATGATTTCTTCTGCCTCATTGCAAGCCTTCGTCAAATTGTTGTTTGTGACAATAACATCAAACTGGCTGGCAAAACTCAGTTCGTGTTTTGCCTTTGCAATTCGCATCTGTATTTTTTCTTCGGTTTCGGTTGAACGG
>JANONW010000066.1:0-1763 GCA_031421065.1 Prolixibacteraceae bacterium | reverse complement strand
AATCCCTTTGGTAAAGAAAATTGGTTGGTATATTGATTTAAGAAAACGCGGACACCACCCACTACCTAAATGGATGCTAAATATGTTCAGGTTTATGCGGGTGAAGGATTGAGAGCTACTCTTTATACATATCTTTTGAAGAATATAAATTGTAAAAGATTATGAACATTCTAAATGTAAAATATCCAATAAGGAATAAGAAATCAGAAAGTTTTTGTCCACTTTGCAAACGTTTTTAAACACTTTTACATTTGTAATTCAATGTCGTTAAGTTAGTGATATTTCATAATCGTTTGTAGTTCATTGAGTAAGGTTTTTTTGGCCTCTGTTTTCTCGGGTTACTTCTTCCGGGACGGATTATTTCCCTGGTGTCCGCTACTATTTTGTCAAAAGCGTCAATCGCCCTTTCAAATTGTTTCCTCAACATCACGGCTATTAATATATCCTGTGTCATAGATATTGCATTCGTACGGTTTATTTTTTGGTCAAATTTCCTGTTCTGATCCGCCTTGTATTCTTCGACCACCTTGTCTTCAATAGGGTGGGCATAAGCGGCACACAATGTCATGAGGAACACTTTTGCGTGAAAATCCTGTTTTACCGCCCGGGCTGTCTTTCCTGAAAAATTTTCCAGTTCTATCCTGCTTTTCAATAACTTATATGCTTCTTCCTCGTTCCACCGGTAATGGTACAGTTTGTCAAATTCACTGTATAGGTATTTTTCTTGTTCGACCAACGACGTGCATAAAATTTCTTTTTCCCCGTTGGGAAGTTCAATTTTAATCAACCGGCAAGTTATGGTGGTATCTTGCATGTCCGGATAACCCGCCAACTTTTTCCGGTCTTTCTTTGGTAGGGTAAAAGTAACGATCCTTTCTTTTTCATCACTTTCGGTAAATTCTTTCACTTTTAGCCACCAATTGTCTTTTAGCCTTACACAAAACTCAATTCCCCTGGCCTTCAATAAAAACAACAACCAGAAGCACGGATAGCCACGGTCGAGCAACAACATGTCACCCTGTTTTACTTTATCGAGGTGCTGCATCAACAAATCCCGTTCGCTTGATGCATATGGTGCCAAACGGGCATCGATGGTAATTTGGTTAAGCACATCGTACAGCATGGAACCCATCGCCAGAGAACGTGGACTGTCTGCTTTGGGGCCGAACTTTTGCTGCCCGAATTCTTCGACAACACTCGGATGGTTAGGCAAAACCAACCGTGTACCATCGGTTGCAAGCACGCGCATATTGTGCCATAGATAATACTCTGCCCCCTCATAAAAAGTAGTGGCGGCCACATCGTTCAAACGCTGAAAAGCCCATGGGGACAACTTGGCCCTGGCTTGCGTAAAAGCACTCTTTGTAACTTCCCTGATTTTAAAGTCGCTCCTGGAAACTGCTTTAAAGAAACTGTCCAGTTCTCGTTGTATGGAACTTTTGAAGTTGATGATGAGTACTATTAAATTATTGAGCGTCAGCTTTCTGTCTCTTGAAAATACCTCTTGAGGGCCGTCTTTTGAACGGCTTCTAAACTCTTCATTTTCAAGTTCATATGCTATGTTTTTAGATAGTTTTTCTCGATAATCTGTTCCTTGGTTTATACTTGGGTTACCCCCTATATACCTTTACAAGATAAACATTCATTTTTAAATTACAAACTTTTCAAAGAACTATTCTATATCAAAATACCAATAAATTCAAGCCTTTCAGAAGATTCTCTTAACTAAACGACATTGAATCACAATTCTAAAAAAACTCAAA
>JANONW010000065.1:0-2082 GCA_031421065.1 Prolixibacteraceae bacterium | reverse complement strand
TTCTTGCCGGAAAAGAAGTTGAAGTAAAAAAAACAAAAGTTTTTGGCTGCTCGGTTAAGTGGAAATGGAAAAACGATACAAGAAAAAAGCTTGATGCTGATTGGGCCAAAAAGGTGGCACCGCTTGAAACACTTTCAATTGCCTCTATGAAACAATTGTTGAAAAATGATTCAAAAAAGCTGCGTATAATAAATGTTTGGGCAACCTGGTGCGGTCCGTGTGTTGCCGAATTCAGCGAATTGGTAGACACCTACCGGATGTTTATGGGCCGCGATTTTGAAATGTACACCATTAGCACCGATAAACTTGATCGGAAAGCTAAGGTAAAAGAATTTCTACAATCGAAACAAGCTGCTCTGAATGGCAACTTTATTTTTGAGTCGGATAATAAATATGATTTGATTGAGAATTTCGATCCCAACTGGAGTGGCGAAATCCCTTATACGGTGATTGTTGAACCTGGCGGCAAAATTGTCTGGAGCAACTCAGGTGCTCTTGACTTTTTTGAATTCAGAAAAGCAATTGTAGAAAATCCAATGATTGGCAGATATTTTTAAAGACGTTTTTCAAGTATAAGTACATATATTATTGAGTATAATTAAAGCGATTAACAAATCTAAGAAAATCAATTATGAAAAAATTTCTTGTTTCAGCAGTTTTGGTTCTTTTGTGCAGCACTGCACTTTTTGCTT
This sequence comes from Prolixibacteraceae bacterium, assembly GCA_031421065.1. Lineage (GTDB taxonomy): Bacteria > Bacteroidota > Bacteroidia > Bacteroidales > Prolixibacteraceae > Aquipluma. The sequence goes on along the minus strand of JANONW010000065.1, from coordinate 1,390 downwards.
CAAAAGTTGAAGGGAAATGGTTTACTACGATTGAAACTGACAACGGTCCGTTTTCTTTTTCATCTGAGTTTGTAGTAGCTGGAGATAAAATTACAGGTACTTTGGCAAGCGACATGGGTTCGGTAGAGATTACCGATGGTAAAATTACAGGAGATGAGTTTGAGTACTCTTTTCTGATTGAGTATAATACAATAAAGCATAAAGGAAAAGTGATTGACGGAAAACTGATAATTAAAACGAGCGGAAGTTATGGAGATTCTGAATTTACCATGACCCGCGAGAAAAAAGAATAAGTACTTAAAAAACAAAAAATCCTGGTTAATAACCGGGATTTTTTTTGATATTTATTGCTATAAAAATAATTTATGCAAGATTTTACCATAAAAGAAGAAGTTGAAAAGGCACTTTCGGAAAAAACCGGAGAATCCGTAAGGATTTCCAATTTCAATTCAGTTGGTGGTGGGTGTATAAGTAATGCTGCAAAATTGGAAACTAACGTAGCCAACTTTTTTTTGAAATGGAACATTATCTGCGCACCAGATATTTTTATACGCGAAGCAGAAAGTTTAAAAGAATTAGGAAAAGCCGCAGGAAATTGCCTTGTTATTCCGGAAGTAATTGCTGCAAAACCGGTTGATGAAACTCCTGGATTTTTGGTTCTTGAATATTTAAACAGCAGACGTTATACAGCACTTGATGAGGAAAATATGGGAAGAGGCCTGGCAACGATTCATAAATTCAAACATTCGCAATTTGGATTTTATTCGAATAATTATTGTGGGGCAACCCTGCAAGATAACTCATGGAACAATAACTGGAGTGAGTTTTTTCGTGACAACCGACTTCAGTTTCTTTTAAAATTAATTGACATGGAAAGACCGCTTCCATTGGAAGACAGAGAAAAACTTGAAAAATTACTTTTTCGGATCGAAACGCTGATTCCACGCGAATCGGTTCCAGTTTTAATTCACGGCGATTTATGGTCGGGAAATTATATGATTTCAGAAAAAGGCCCTGCACTGATTGATCCTGCTTCGTCTTATTCTGATCGTGAAATGGAATTTGCGATAATGACAATGTTTGGCGGTTTTTCGCAAAGGTTTTATGACGCATACAATGAAGTTAATCCATTACCAACGGACTGGAAACAAAGAAACAATTTGTACCAGCTATATCATGTTTTAAACCATTACTATTTATTTGGTGGAAGTTATCGAAACCAAGCCATGCAAATTGTCAAAAGATATCTTTAATCAAATAATTCCTCGAGGCTCTGCCTCGGGGTTCCATATTCTCTCCCCTGAAAATCAGGGGAGATGTCAGTCTTTCTACTGACAGAGGGGTGAAATAACGAAAATTTGATTTTCGGCTTTTTGGCCGAAATAAAGTT
>JANONW010000064.1:0-1612 GCA_031421065.1 Prolixibacteraceae bacterium | reverse complement strand
GCCACTCCGTGGCGAGGATTCCCGCTACGGAGTATCGAGGCACATTGGGTTGCGGGCATTATGCCTTGTTTGGAGACAGATTTCGGATGACGCTTCGATTGGCCGTGGCCACGGAAGATTTTGGCAAGCCACTGCGGCAGGCCATTGAACAGGCGGCACAGAACAAGGTGCAGGGGCTGCGACTGAACGCGCGGACGGAAGTTCGAGCAGAAGATTTTTCTGATACGGCGCTGCGACAGTTAAAACATTACGTCGCAGAACATCAACTCAAGGTCGCCGGGCTGATGTATTCTTCCCGACATGCGATCTACGACGAGCAACATCTGGACCAAAGGCTGGATGGCATCCGGTCGGCGTTGACCATGGTACGAAAATTGGGCACCACGGAACTACTCGTTCGAATTGGCAGAATTCCGGATCCAGAATCGGCAGATCCTGTCACAAATCCAGATGCGCCGAAAGATGACGATGTCGATTCCCTGCGAAATCCATTCTCGTTTGCACCCGCAGCGTCAATACTGCGATCAGCGGGCCAGTCGGACGCCCGGAAATTCCAGTTGCTGTGCGATATCCTGAATGATCTGTCGAGTTATGGCAGCCACTACGGGGCCGTGCTGCAGTTGCAGTTCTCCAGTTTTGATCTGGAGCGAATCCAGCAGTTACTAAGTCGCATCACTGCGGGATCGGTCGGAATCGTGTTCGATCCGGCCTCCTGTGTCATGACTGGCAGCTCTCCAGTCCGAGTCTTCCGTGACCTCTATCAAAACGTAGGCTACGTAAGACTTCGCGATGCTCAGAAGGATGTCGATGGCGGCGGCATCGAAGTCCCGTTTGGCGACGGCAACGTGGACTGGACCGAGCTTCTGCCAACGATTGTCGAGGCAAACCTCCAGACCTGGGTCTGCGTAGAGCGCACGGGCGGCGATCAGCGGGACAACGATGTACGCGACGCCGTCAGACGAATCGAACAGTTAATGCCATCGCCCGGATAAACCCACTGCTAGGTGTTTCCAGATGTGCTGGTCAGCCGCGCTGTGCCTCGACACATCAATGCGTGAGATTTTGGAAGACATGTACGACGGCACCCAGCGGGTCTGCATCCGGAAACAACGAGAATGCGGGGAATACTCATTCTGCGGAACGGCGTTGAGAGTCTGTCTCCAGGGCGAAACTGACGCTACAATTCGCGGGCTTTTTGCCCTCGTTCGTGCCGCCAGACCAACGATTCCGGTTTCGCCAACATGCCAACCACAATTCCTGACACAGAGCATTCACCTGCATCGCAAGTGATTGTCAACATTTCCTGCTACAAATTTGTGGCACTGGATCGGTTGCCGGAACGCAAAGCCGCGATTCGTGGTCGCGCGGTGGAATTGAATCTTAAGGGAACTGTGCTGCTCAGTCAGGAGGGCATCAATCTGTTCGTCGCGGGGCCGCAACAGTCAATTCGTGATTTTGTCGAATTCCTGCGCGAAGATTCTGCGTTCTCAGATCTTCAGCCGAAGGAGAGCGTTAACGAGTATCAGCCGTTTAACCGGATGCTGGTCAAGATCAAGCAGGAGATCATCGCGTTCGGTATCGAAGGCGTTGCTCCGATGGTTCGCACGTCACC
>JANONW010000063.1:0-6778 GCA_031421065.1 Prolixibacteraceae bacterium | reverse complement strand
AGATTAAAGATGCCTATTTCGACCCTCAAAAAGTGACCGTAAAAATCCCGGTTGAAGAATACACCGAAGCGCAACTTTCGATACCTGTTCAGCTCACGAACCAGCCATCCGACATGAATATCAAGCTCTTTCCTTCAAAAGTAAAAGTTGCTTTTCTGGTGGGATTAAGCCGTTATCAGGAGATAAAAACCGAGGATTTTAAGTTTTCCGTTTCCTATTCCGACATCGCTGATGGAAAACAACGATTAAAAATAATCAGCGAATCAACTCCGGCTTTTTTATACGACTTAAAAATTACCCCGGAAGAAATTGAATACCTGATTGAAAACTAAACAAATGATTAAAGTTGGAATTACCGGAGGAATAGGTAGCGGAAAAAGTACAGCTTGTAAGGTTTTCTCATTTTTGGGGATACCTGTTTTTGAGGCCGACATTGTTGCAAAACAACTCATGAATACCGATCCTGAAATTCGTTCCAAACTTATTAACTTGTTCGGAACATCCGTTTACCTTCCCGATCGCACAATCGACCGAAAACATCTCGCCGGAATTGTTTTCAACAACGCACCTTTACTGGCCCAACTTAGTAAAATTGTGCATCCTGAAGTGCATAAATCTTTTGATAATTGGTGCCGAAATCAACATTCTCCCTACATTTTGCACGAATCAGCCATTCTTTTCGAGACTGGTTTTTATAAATTGATGGACAAATCTATTGTAGTTGTTGCAAACCAAGGCCAAAGAATAGAACGTGTTATGAAACGCGACAAAACAACCCACGCACTGGTAAAACAACGAATAAAAAACCAGTTGAACGATGAAGAAAAAATTAAATTGGCCGATTTTGTAATCGGCAATAACGATAATGAACTAATCATTCCGCAAATAGTGGAAATAGACAAAAAAATAAGGGCAAATGGATAAGTTTGGAAAATGGATTACCGGTGGATTGGGATGGGCTTTGTTTGGACCGATTGGTGGGATTGTAGGTTTTGTTGTAGGGTCGTTGTTCGATAAAAGTCAGCAATTGCAGGTTGGCAGCGGAAATCAGCAAAGATATCAAACCACGCAAGGTGGCTATGTGATGAGCCTTTTGGTGCTGGTTGCAGCGGTTATGAAAGCTGACAGCAAAATATTAAAGTCGGAACTTGAATACACCAAACAATTTTTTGTACGCTCATTTGGACCTGCATCGGCTGGCGAAGCAATCAAAATCCTGCGCGATTTGTTGGACCAAAATATCCCTGTTAACGATGTATGTATTCAGATCCGGAAAAACATGGATCATCCGTCAAGGTTACAGTTGGTGCATTTTCTATTCGGAATTGCCGATGCAGATGGACAGGTTCACGAAACCGAGCACAAGCTTATTGCACACATTGCACAACAAATGGGAATCAGCGAAAAAGATTACCAATCGATTGAAGCGATGTTTGTTGCAAATACCGATGCTGCCTATAAAATTCTGGAAGTTGAACCTGTTGCCACCGATGATGAACTTAAAAAAGCTTACCGCAAAATGGCTGTAAAATATCATCCCGATAAAGTTCATTACCTGGGCGAAGACATTCAGAAAGCCGCCCACGAAAAATTTCAGAAAGTAAACGAAGCATGGGAGACGGTCAAGAAACAACGGGGGATTGTATAAAACAAGGCTTAGGCAGAGGAAAAGGCAGAGAAAAAAAAGATAAAAAAGCTTGCGGAGTGAACCTGCAAGCTTTTTTTGCCCTGAATAGGAATGAGGGATTTATTTTATTGATAAAAATTTTGATAAATCAACTCGTTTATAGAACTTGCAAAGAATTTAAACGAAAAATACACTAACCATGGAATTTAAGGATCTAATTAAACAGTTAAGCGAAAAAGTATCCAAAATGAAGGATCAGATTAAAACTGAGGAAGCCACCAAAAGTGCATTCATTATGCCTTTTATTCAAATACTTGGTTATGATCTGTTCAATCCAATGGAGGTTGTTCCTGAGTTTATAACCGATTTTGGAGCCAAAAATATTGAAAAAGTTGATTATGCTATTTTTAAGGATAATGAACCAATTCTTATAATTGAATGTAAACATCACCTTGAAAATCTTGATAAACACTATACACAATCCCACAAATATTTTCATCTAACAAAGTCAAGGTTTGCAATACTTACTAACGGAGTACAATACAATTTCTATACTGACCTTGATCTTGCAAATAAAATGGATGAAAAACCTTTCCTAAGTTTTGATATCACCAATATAAAGGACCAGCAAATCAAAGAATTAGCTAAATTTCATAAAAGCGGTTTTGACATCAGTTCAATACTGACAACCGCTAGTGAACTAAAATATTCAAATGCTATTAAAGCAGTTTTTTCAAATGAGTTGACAAACCCATCTGCTGAGTTTGTAAAATTCTTTGCAAGTCGAGTTTATGAAGGCCGTTTGACAGAAAAGGTAATGATCCAATTATCTGAGGTTTTCAAGAAAACAATTGATCAAACCTTTAATGATATTGTAAGTGATCGGTTGATGAACGCAATTAATCAAACAAAACAAGCTTCAACAGAAGTAATCTCTGAAACACAACCAATAATTGAGCCAGATGAGCCTAAGACTGTCACAACCGAGGATGAAATTAATGGTTACTATATTGTAAAAAGCATAATACGGGCAAAAATTAATTGTTCTCGTGTCTTTTATCGCGATTCCATCAATTACATGAGTATTATTCTTGATGATAACAATAAAAAACCCATTTGCCGTCTATGGCTTAATGGTACAAAGAAGAAATTTATTGGATTGCTCGATCATGATAAGAAAGAAACAAAATATGAAATTACAACTCTGGACGATATTTATAACTATTCAGCCCAATTGCTTGAAGCAGCAGAATTCTTTGGTAGAGAAAAATAAAATATCAGAAAACTATTATTCCATTTTAAAAAGCTTGCGGAGTGAACCTGCAAGATTTTTTGTTTTGCCCTGAAAGAGCATGGGCAAAAGCATAGAAGGGCAACGCCCTATGAAATCGAAAAGAGTGATTCAAAGCCCTGAAAGGGCGCAATCCATATAGAATAGGGCGCAATCCTATTTTCAGATATACCGCTCATCATATTCGACCTTGTATTTTTTAAGAAAAGCCCTTAGCTCTTCCTGAAACGATACCGTTTTGTGGTGTTCTTTCTGATTTTTTAGGTTCCTGAATTTCAGCTGGCATATTGCTGGCAATAGCAGTAACCCCTGCCATTCCTATCCTTAACCTACACTTCAAAATCCATGTTCACCACATAATCCAGAACAAAGTCTTCTTCTTCCGAAAGTTCGACATAGCAAGCCCGATTGCGGACATCCTGAATAATCTGATCGAACTGCACCGACTTCAGCGCAAGCAAAGCGCCGGTTCCTGATGTATTTCCAAGTGAAATAGTTCTGTTTTCCATCTCTTTGGGCAACATTCCGATTTTAATTGCACTCGCCAAATCAATGTAGTTTCCAAATCCGCCGGCCAGAAAGAGTGCATCCAAATCATCAAACGTAAGCGAAGCCTTTTTTAGCAAAACCTTCACTCCAGCCATGATGGCCGACTTTGCCAGTTGTACTTCGCGTATGTCCTGTTGGGTCAACACAATTCCATTGTTTCCTGAAATTTCCGGAACAATTACGAAATTTTCAGAAAGCAAACCATCACTTTGCACCAGTTTACTTTCAACCAGATGAGCCACCACATCAATTAGTCCCGAACCACACAATCCCGAAGGAACAGCATTCCCGATTACACTATACCCATCGGCACCAAAAACACTAATAGCGCCTTCAACAGCGCTCATTCCGCAGCTAATATTGGCGCCTTCAAAAGCCGGCCCGGCAGCCGTTGCGCAACACCAGATTGTTTCAGGAGTAACCAGTGCCAGCTCGCCATTGGTACCAATATCAAGAAATAAATACTTTTGATATTGGGAAGATGGTTTCACCGATGCGATTCCGGCCACAATATCGGCCCCGACATACGCCGCAATTGAGGGAAGGATTTTTATTCCGGCTTCTGGATTACAATGCAATTGCAAGTCTTTGCCTTTCAGAATTTGTTCATCGACAAAAGCGGGAGTAAATGGTGCAAGCGCGATGGGAAGCGGATCGACACCAAGTAAAAGGTGCAACATGGTCGTATTTCCGGCAATGCAGATCTTAACTATTTCGTTGACATCAATTTTTGTAACTTCAATAAAATGATCAAGTTGCAAATTAATAGCTCCCTGTATTTCTTTTTGAAGTGTTACCAGTCCGCCATCAGTCAGCGCGGCATAATTAATACGCGAAATTACATCAGCACCGTATTTTGACTGTGGATTTACAACAGCGCGAGTTTGGATGATGGCTCCCGTAATCAGGTTGACCAAATAGAAAACGAGGGTGGTGGTCCCGATGTCGATGGCAACTCCGTGAGGAAAACAGGACAACCCAGCCAAATCGCCCGGATTAAATGGCACCTCAGTGGTATGCTCATGTTGTTCGACCAGAATTTTTGCTTCCCGCTTTTCAGGAAGAACAATTTCGATGTCACTCGTAACCAAATAAATGCATGAAGTGACATCACCCTCCCCTTTCACATAAACCATGCATTTCCCGCAAGTTCCGTTCCCTCCACAAGGTGAATAAATGTCAAAACCATTCTCCTGCAGTTCATTCAAAAGCGTATTTTCTTCTCCGGAAATAATGGTTACAACGGTGTTTTTCTGAAGTATTTTTATTTCGGGCATAATTGGTTGATTCAAAATTGGAAATAAGTCGCCAATATAACAACAATCAAAAATATACTTGTTAATAAGGGTTGCACCTGAAAAAAAAATACATACCTTTGTTCGTAATTTAACGAACAACGAATGAAGACAAAAGAAATAATTACCGAAAAACAGCAAAAAGCCGCACGTTATGCCAAGGCCATGGGCCATCCAATCCGGATGTATGTGCTTGATTTGCTGTCGAAACAAAATTGTTGCTACAGCGGCGATTTAACCGAAGACCTTCCAATTGTAAAATCAACCCTTTCGCAGCACCTTAAAGAGTTGAAAGATGCAGGGCTGATCCAGGGTGAAATTGAAGCTCCCCGTATCAAATATTGCCTGAACAGGGAAAACTGGAAAGAAGCACAGGATTTGTTCAGGAAATTTCTGAAAATGGATATTATTGAAGAACCAATACAAAAATGCTAAAAACGATATAATCATGGAAATCAAGATTTTAGGAACTGGTTGCCCCAAATGTAAGACACTTGAAAAAATGACCCAAGAAGTTGTCGAACAAAATGGTATTAAGGCCACCATCACCAAAGTGGAAGACATTATGGAAATCATGAAGTATGGCATAATGACCACTCCTGCCCTGGTGGTGAACGAAAAGGTAGAAATTAAAGGTCGGGTTCCTTCCGCAGACGAAATCAAACAGGTATTGACCAGAAAAATTTGAAGATTAGAAAATTGAGTTTACTTCGAAACAATTAAATATAAATTTTATGAAAAATATTTTAGTATCCAGTTTTGTAATCATGATGTTGATGAACAACTTTACAGGCAACGCACAAACACAAAAGAAGGAAACAGCAGGTGTAGCCAATAAAGTAGAAGCCTATTACTTTCACAATGCGGCCCGCTGTGTGACCTGTAAAACGGTAGAATCGGAGGCAAAAGCTGATTTGAAAAGCCTTTATGGCGAACAAGTTAGTTTTAAATCATTAAATCTTGAAGATAATGCAACAAAAGTAATTGCAAAAAAATTAAAGGTTTCGGGCCAAACATTACTATTGGTTAAAGGCGATAAAAAAATAAACATTACCAACGAAGGTTTTATGTACGCCCGAACCAATCCTGCCAAATTTAAAACTATCATTAAAGAAAAGGTAGATGGCCTTTTAGATTTATAGTCGATGGAGTTTCTTACCAACCTTTTGGAAAATAGCACCATGCCGTGGCTTTCGGCATTGGTGCTGGGTTTAATGGCTGCCATCAGCCCTTGTCCGTTGGCCACCAACATAACCGCGGTGGGTTTTATCAGCAAGGACATTGAAAACCGCAACCGGGTTTTTATCAATGGGTTACTCTATACGCTGGGACGGGCGATTTCTTACACTGCCATTGCCCTCATCATTTATTTCGGAGCCGATCAATTTAAGTTTTCGGGCTTTTTTCAACTATACGGAGAAAAAATATTAGGCCCGCTGCTCATTATCATCGGCTTGTTTATGCTCGATGTGATCAAGATTAAATTTCCGGGAGTGAGTGGGCTGACTTCCAGAATGGAAACCAAAACCAAATGGGGATTCTTTGATGCCATTTTCCTGGGTATGGTTTTCGCATTGGCGTTTTGCCCATACAGCGGTGTCCTTTATTTTGGTATGCTCGTCCCAATGACTGTTGCAAGCGCATCAGGTTTATATCTCCCAATAGTTTTTGCGATAGCTACCGGTATTCCAGTCATAATATTTGCATGGATACTGGCCTTTTCAGTTGGTTCAATAGGAGGCGTTTACAACAAGATGAAGTATTTCGAAGTCTGGTTCAGAAGGGTTGTGGCCGTACTATTCATTATTGTGGGTATCTATTACATTATCAGGGCATTCTTTTAAAAAAATTTGATTTAATTGTTCGTCATTTTGCGAACAATAGCTGTAGATAAAAGATGGAAAAGAACAAAAAAATAAAACTTATTGCCTCTGTAGCTGTAATACTGCCAGCATTAATCGTGCTGTATTATTTCCTTCAGCCTTTGGTCGATTACATAACTTACGGTTTGGTCGG
>JANONW010000062.1:0-4126 GCA_031421065.1 Prolixibacteraceae bacterium | reverse complement strand
ACACAACTCTGTCAATGATTCAGTATACGATGTTAAGCTATTGTAAAAGAATAAATTACCAGACAAGTTTTGGCGATCTGTTCAAAGGTCTTAACGATGAGAGGGTGGAGCACAACTTACTATCAAAACTGTTGGTGCTATCCCAGCTCGTCAGGATATGATTAAAAGCTGGCAGTGGCTGGTGCAGATTTGTAATCTGCGCCTTTTAACAAGGGATTTGTAATCCCAAGTATAACGATAAACGATTGTAATGCAAACAGATATCAAAACATGTCCATTTGGCCGGTTTTTGATATTATAGAACTAACTGTTTGAGTTTTCCAGATAGCAGATCGGAAGTTTAGATTAACCCCTTCGTAACTCAATATTTAATCCACTACTATCGAAATATATTTAATTACAATTATATCAAGATAAACTTGTAATTTTAATTCATTGATATCAAGATTGAACCTTTAATGAAACCACCACTTTTTGCTCCGCAGATTGATGCTCTAATCGAGAACCTCAAATCGAATTCGGATTTGATGAATCAAAAAATCTATCAGGATTTAAGGAAAATCTATGCATCTTTCTGTTGTATAAAACCTTTTGGTGACGATGAAATCAGGCAAATCTGGATTGAAGTGGAAAGAGGTCCGGTTGAGGTTTTCGGCGACTATGAGGAATATAAGGAAAGCGGGGAAGTGAACAATCTGGATGAGTTTGTTGAACTTTGGCAAGCTTATTATCCCCAAAAGACAAAATGGTATAAATTTCAAACGGCGAAATTCAGGAACGATTTGTATTTCTATTTTGGCGACAAGCTGATTTTCACCATAAACAATCAGGAGCAACCAGCAACCGAAGCCAAATCTGGCTGGAATTTAGAATTTCTTGAAAACTTCGTTCATTGGCTTGCTGAAAAGGTCGTTGAAGAAACCAGCAAACTCAAAATTAATCCAACTGCGTATAATCATTACATTCAGCAAAACCTCCCTTGGGCCAAACGGTATGGACGAATAAAACGACAAGATTTTTGGGATATATTTGGCAATGAGACCATCAGGCCAGACATTGGACTTGGCGAAGGATTAATAAATAAGCTGAAAGCTGCAGTGGCAGAGATGAAAGGAAAAGAAAAACCTCTTTTACAGGAAATGACAGCAAATATGTTTTTTAGGATATGTGAAATATGTTACGATGCCAATAATTACTTTAAAAACCGGAAAGAATACCTTTATTCAGTAGAAAAATATTTGAGTAAGGCCGATGGCCGCGATGCAGGTTTACGAAATATCGAAGCGGATTCACCTCAAGCATTTTATAAATGGTATCACAGTGGAGATACACTTGGCGCACATCCATGGGAAATTTGCAGGGGCGGAAACTCTACCCATATTTCGCTGTTCGTTTCAGAAAATGCCGGAAAATGGGCTGTTCGTCTGGCTGGATCAAGTATTGTAAGGGTAGAAGAAACTGTCAGGATGGCGCTTGCCCTATATGAAAACAAAATTCCTTTTGAATTGAGCGATGCAGAGCAAATTGTTGACATGGTTTCAGGAAATGACTTTATCGGAATTGTACCTGACAATGTCGTTCCCCGCTATTGCCACAACCTGTTTCCCAAAAAAGACCGGATCATTGATTTTATGAACCTTAATTTTGAAAAGGAATTTGAATTGAAAATCATTGAAAAAAACCAATGGTACCCTTTGGAAAAAATCGAGCTTGGCTAAATAACAATTTACAATATCCGCTTAAAATTCACTGGTGAAGTGGGACCGGATGTCTTTGAATTCGCTTTGGGCCATGTCGGGAATAAACCGCGGGTCGGCCATAAACACATCGCGGCCAAGCTTATTGACCGGCATTTTTTGGCGCTCGCGGTTTTTAAACTCGGTCAAGGCTTTCGGGTTGTAGCTTTGTACCACCCTAATCCGGATTTGCCCTACAGTTGGCAATAGATAGTGTTGATTTGCAATCGGCACTTTTTAGCCAGGGATTTGCAATCCCATACTCGCTCAGATTATAATATTCTGATTCTAAGCTTATGAGAATCTACAAAGAATATACGAATTGTTGATAACAGAAGAAAATAGAATAATATGAAAACAATAGAAGCAATAATTGAAAGAGCAAAGGATGGCACATTCAGTGTGTATTGTATTTCTGAGATGTTTGCCGGAATGGGAAATACGGCAGAAGCCGCTCAAATGGATATGCGCCAACAAATGGATTTTTTCAAAAAGACAGCCATTGAGGATAATTTTTTTTATCCCGTTTTTTTTGGATGGAGATTTTGAGATTGTTTATAAATTTGATACCGAAAGTTTGCTGGGGTGTTCTCTGTGATCTGCCGCTACAGCAGTGTTTTGCAGTGCTTTATAGGAAGTTTATTGAAACCGAAAAAAGTATTATATTTGCCCGCTCAAAATTTAAAACTACACAAAATGAAAGCATACGTATTTCCGGGACAGGGCGCCCAATACCCAGGCATGGGAAAAGACCTCTACGAAAAATCGCCGCTGGCAAAAGAACTTTTCGAAAAAGCCAACGAAATATTAGGTTTCCGCATTACCGACATCATGTTCGATGGAACTGAAGAAGATTTGCGACAGACCAAAGTTACCCAACCTGCCATTTTTTTACATTCTGTATTGCTTGCAAAAACGCTGGATAATTTTCAACCTGAAATGGTTGCAGGTCACTCTTTGGGCGAATTCTCCGCACTTGTAGCCAATGGTGCATTGAGTTTTGAAGATGGTTTGCGATTGGTTTCGAAACGTGCACAGGCAATGCAAAAAGCCTGTGAGGCAGAACCTTCAACAATGGCTGCTATTGTTGGGTTGGCCGATGAAATTGTTGAGGAAGTTTGTGCTTCGATTGACGATGTTGTTGTTCCTGCCAATTACAATTGTCCCGGCCAACTTGTAATTTCAGGTTCATTTTCAGGAATCGACAAAGCCTGCGAAGCAATGACTGCGCGCGGCGCCAAACGTGCTTTGAAATTGTTTGTTGGCGGCGCATTCCATTCACCACTAATGGAACCTGCACGCGAAGAGCTTGCTGCTGCCATTGAAGCAACTCCATTCTCAACTCCGATTTGTCCGATATACCAAAATGTAAATGCAGCGCCAACTTCTGATTCGGAAATCATCAAAAAAAACCTGATTTCGCAATTAACTGCACCAGTTCGCTGGACACAGACAGCAAAAAACATGATTGCCGATGGAGCCACTTTATTCACTGAAATTGGACCGGGAAAAGTTCTTCAGGGATTGATTAAAAAGGTAGATAAAAATGCTGAAGTAGCCGGTGTAAATAGCTTTGACTAAGCCTAGTTATTTCTGCTGATGTAGTAAGGATTCATAATAGGTGTTTAAAAATCAAAGATGTTCCAATCAAATCAAAGTCAGGGCTTCACTTTGAAAGACTCTCTAATTGTCATTTCGTCAATTTGTTCTCAATACTTCAGCCTTGAATTCTTCCAAAATCAACTGGTGGTCAAATGCCAGCTCCGGAAGTTGGTCAATCGGGAACCATTGTGCTTTTGCGGCATCATCGCCGGATTGGGCGATTAATTCACCTTCAGTAAAAGAATAAAAAATTACCGAAATAGTTCGGTGGCGCGGGTCGCGGTCAACAGCTCCGAAAGCCTTAAACTGCTTAAGTTCTGTTATACTGATTCCGGTTTCTTCCTCCAGTTCGCGTTGGCAAGCTGTTTCGAGCGGTTCGTCCATGTCGATGAACCCTCCCGGGAGCGCCCATTTTCCTTTATAGGGTTCGCGCCCACGTTCGATCAGCAAAACAGTGTTTTTGTTACTGATCAAAATAGCATCAACAGTTACAGCAGGGCGGGGATAAGAGTAGGAGTACATAAGAGTATGAAGTTTCAAGTGAACTGTTTGTTTTCAAATTTTTTTTTCTTGGCAACTGTTTCTGCCAACTGCGACTGATCACTTGACCTTTGCCTTCGCCTTTGCCTTCGCCTTTGCCTTCGCCTTTGCCTTCGCCTTTGCCTTCGCCTTTGCCTTTGCCTTCGCCTTTGCCTTTGCCTTCGCCTTTGCCTTTGCCTTCGCCTTTGCCTTCGCCTTTGCCTTCGCCTTTGCCTTCGCCTTTGCCTTCGCCTTTGCCTTCGCCTTTG
>JANONW010000061.1:0-1667 GCA_031421065.1 Prolixibacteraceae bacterium | reverse complement strand
CAGTACCTGTTCCTGATAGGCCTCGGTCTGGCGGTCAAAAATATTGGTGCACGGCATCGACACCACGCGGGTCGCAATCCCCTCGCTGGCCAGCGTGGCCTGAGCCTGCATGGCCAGATGGGTCTCGGAACCCGTCGCCATGATGATGGCCGCAATGCCCTCCATGTCGGACAGCACATAGCCACCACGGCGAATACTGTCCGCCATGCCCACGTCGCTCAGGCGCGGCAGGTTCTGGCGCGACAGGCACAGCGCGCTGGGACCGTCCCTGCGCTCAATAGCACAGGCCCATGCTGTAGCCGTTTCCAAGCCATCGGCCGGTCGCCACACATCAAGCCCGGGAATGATACGAAGGCTGGGAATGTGTTCGACGCTTTGGTGCGTGGGGCCGTCTTCGCCAAGGCCAATGCTGTCATGGGTGAAGACGTGGATCACCCGCAGTTTCATCAGTGCGGCCATGCGGATGGCGTTGCGGCTGTAATCGCTGAAGGTCAGAAAAGTGCCGCCGTAGGGGATGTAGCCGCCGTGCAGGGCCATGCCGTTCATGATGGCGGCCATGCCAAACTCACGCACGCCGTAGCTCAGATGATTGCCCCATCTATCGCGCTCGGCCTTCACGCAGCCCTTGAAATTGGTCAGGTTGGAACCAGTCAGGTCTGCGCTACCACCGAAAAATTCGGGGACCAGCATGTTGAGCGCGTCGAGTGTGTTTTGGCTGGCCTTGCGCGTCGCGATGGCATCGGGCTTGGCGGCAATCGCAACCAGCATGTCCACCAGCCTCGCCGAGAATTCTGGTGTCAAGTCGCCAATCATGCGTCGCTCGAATTCGGCGGCATCTTCGGGATAAAGCGTTCGATAAACCTCAAACCCCGCGCGCCATTTCCGCTCGGCGGCCAAGCCCCTTTCCACCGCGTTCCAGGCGATTGCCACGTCGGCGGGAATTTCAAACGGCGGTGAAGTCCAGCCCAATGCTTCACGGGTTGCCCCAACCTCGGCCGCACCCAAAGCAGCGCCATGAACTTCGTGGGTACCCGCCTTGTTCGGTGATCCCATGCCAATCACGGTCTTGCAGCAAATCAGCGTCGGTTTGCCATTGGGTAGTAGGGCTTGCGCCTGGGCTGCCAACACAGCGGCGTCCAGTGCCAGACTGTCGTGCCCGTCCACCGCAGCAATGACGTTCCAGCCATAGGCCTCAAACCGTTTGGGGGTGTCATCCGTAAACCAGCCCTCGACATGGCCGTCAATGGAGATTCCGTTGTCGTCGTAAAAGGCCACCAGTTTGGACAGGCGCAGCGTGCCGGCAAGCGAACAGGCCTCGTGACTGATGCCTTCCATCAGGCAGCCGTCGCCCATAAACACATAAGTGAAGTGGTCGACGATTCGATACTCGACGCCTGCTTCCTCGCGGTTAAATTCGGCAGCCAGCAGCTTTTCAGCCAGCGCCATGCCCACGGCATTGGCCAGGCCCTGGCCTAACGGGCCTGTGGTGGTTTCCACGCCGGGCGTCACACCCACTTCTGGATGCCCCGCCGTCTTGCTGTGCAACTGGCGGAATATTTTCAGCTGGTCCATGGGCAGGTTGTAGCCTGTCAGGTGCAGCAAGGCATAGATCAGCATGGAGCCGTGACCATTGCTCAGCACAAAGCGGTCACGGTCAGGCCACAGTG
>JANONW010000060.1:0-1824 GCA_031421065.1 Prolixibacteraceae bacterium | reverse complement strand
CGTTTTACCGAGGCCGTTTCGATAATATTTTTGGAGATATACCATGAAAAAGTCTTTTCTACAGCTACATTTGTACCGAATTACGTCTGCAATATTCTTGTTTCTTACCCTTTTCGTTTTGTGCTCAGTCGACATCGCGGCCCAAACCCGCAGCGGAGGTGGCGATCCAGACAAACTCTGGCGAAGTGCCGATCAGTCACGAGTTCCCGAGCGAGGACGACGTCAGGTCTTACCCGAGCGATCAGTCGCTTTTCGGCTCGATGCTCAGGCCTTGAAAGGACTGATGCGGGCGATGCCGCTCGAATTTACCAGCGAAGCCCGAGCAACTTCGGTTGTTATGGAAGTCCCGATGCCGGACGGTAGCCTATCGCGTTTTCGCATTGAGGATTCGCCTGTTCTCGCTCCACATTTGGCGGAGGCGTTCCCTGCGTGGCGAACATTTCATGGCTACGGGGTCGATGATCCGCTGGCGACCGCAAGGTTTGACTGGACCAAGACCGGTTTCCACGGCTATGTTTTAACGGGGAAAGGAACGGTCTATATCGATCCAATGCAGGAGAACGATACCGAAAACTATCTCGTCTATTACAAGCATGAATATGGCGATGCGACGGCGTTCAGATGCGGTGTCGAGGACGCCATTGATCTGACGGTAACCGATCTCGAGGCCTCACCTGCGTCACCGGCATTCTCTTTTGGATCGAGCATCCGCACCTATCGCCTTGCGATCGCGACGACAGGTGAATGGGCACGCGGCACAACGACATCCACTGACCCGCAGACCGTCCGAGCCGCCGCTCTCGCGGCTATGACTACGAGTGTTAATCGTCTCGACGGCATCTTTCGCAAAGAACTCGGCGTATCGCTACTGCTCGTAAATCCGCCGATCACAAATGACGCGACAAACATTATCTACGACGATCCGGCAACTGATCCGTACAATAATACCGATCAGGAAGCACAGCTAAATATCAACCAAACGACCATTGATACTCGCGTCGGCACGGCAAACTACGATGTCGGTCATCTTTACGGTACCGGCGGCGGCGGCGTCGCATCCGCTCCTTCTATATGCTCGGTACAAAAGGCCGAGGGCTATTCAGCCCGGGCCGGATTTTATGGCGATCCGTTTACGGTCGACTATGTTGCGCATGAGATCGGACACCAATTCGGCGGCAGCCATACCTATAATAATCGCGACGATGGCGGAGCGTGTACGACTCGTTCGAATTCAAACGCATTTGAAGTAGCGAGCGGCTCGACGATCATGTCTTATGTCGGTATTTGTAACATTCGCAATCTACAGCAATACGTCGATACGGGATCACCAGCCTTTCACATTCGCAGTCTGACGCAGATGGTTGCCAATATGCAGAATCCCGACAGCGGCGGATCTTGCGGCACCCCATCCGGAACAAACGCTGTCCCGACGGTCAATGCCGGCGCCAATTTCACGATACCCAAACTTACGCCATTCACACTCACCGCCCAGGGCAATGACGCTGATCCGGGCGACGTGCCCAATCTCACATACTCGTGGGAACAGTACGACCTTTCGGCATCTGGAACGGGACAACTCGGCACTCCGCCACTCGGGTTTGACGTCGATACGGACGGAGTTCTAAGGTCGCTATTCAGAGCTTACTCACCGGTTACGAGTGCTTCGAGAACATTCCCAAGCATGGCATTTGTACTCAATACGGCAACCAACAACCCTGCGGGCAGCAACAATCCGCCGTTTACATATCAGGGAACACATCCGACCGGTGCTCCCGGTGCGACGTGTCAGGCAGGAAATGACTGCGTGATCGGCGAAAGCCTTCC
>JANONW010000059.1:0-1668 GCA_031421065.1 Prolixibacteraceae bacterium | reverse complement strand
CCTGCCTACCGGCAGGCAGGCTAAATCCCTCTCCAAAGGAGAGGGTTGGGGTGAGGTGCTTAATCTACATTATCATGCAAAAACTTATTGTTACCCAAAAGATTATTATCATCGTTCAGGTTGTAGCGCGAAATAAACGACTCAGATGAATGCGGAACATTTTCCATCTTCACTCCTCTGCGGAGGTAAGCAGGCAACGTCCACTTCTCATTAAATTCTTCCTTCGTCATCTCTTGCTTCTTGCTCGCTTTCATTCTTTCTCTTCTGTCTCTCGCTTGTTGTTCCAGACGTTCTTTTGTCTTGCGGTATTCCATCATGCCCTCCTGATCAATTATCTGATCGGCTGACAGTTCTTTGCCAATTCCAAATTCATCTTCCTTGCGGAACAATTGATCCTCACCTTCTTCCTTATCTTCCTCCTGATTGTTACTCACAGGCTCTTCTTTTTTGAAGAGGATAAATTCATAAGGTCTTTTCTCAGTTTGCTCCTCCTCCTTTTTGAACGGCTTCGTCTCCGGATTCAAAATAGGTTTCTCGGCAGGACGCTGTGGTGTCTCCGCAGGTCTGTTGTCTTCATCTCTTAGTCGCAATTCCAATTCAGCATTGCGTTGATTTACTGAATTATCGGCACCATCAAACAAAGAGATTTGTGATCGGTCAAGCTCATGAACTTTCTTGTCATCCGTCTTCTTAGCTATTTTTCCTTCGGGTATAAATCCAGTAGCAATCACTGTTACACGAATCCGATCACCTAAAAGAGAATCCACACCGTGGCCAAAAATTACTTCGGCCTCATCACCAGCCTGACCTTGTATGTATTCAGTGATCTGTGTCAGCTCGTCCATTTGCAACTCAGCTTCCTCACCGGAAATAATTGAAAGCAAAATTTTCTTAGCCCCCATAATATCATGGTTATCCAACAGCGGTGAAGCCAATGATAGTTGTGCTGCTTTAATAGCACGATTGTCTCCACGTGTTTCAGCAGAGCCCATCACTGCGGCTCCAGCATTCAGCATCACTGTACGTACATCCTGAAAGTCAACGTTAACATATCCGGCCAACGTAATAATTTCTGCAATGCCTTTTGCAGCAGTAGTCAATACGTTGTCAGCTTCACCAAATGCCTGGCCTATCGAAAGATTGCCATAGATTTCGCGAAGCTTATCGTTAAGGATAACAAGCACCGTATCACAGCTTGCCTTAAATGCTTCAACACCATTTTCTGCCTGCGCCAATTTCTTTTTGCCTTCGAATGAAAAAGGTACAGTTACAATTCCTACTGTAAGGATGTCCATGTCCTTTGCAATTTTGGCAATGACAGGCGCAGCACCTGTTCCTGTGCCTCCACCCATACCCGCAGTAACAAACACCATCTTAGTGCCTGTTAACATTTCGCGAATTTGTTCTTTGCTTTCCAAAGCAGCTGCGCGACCTACTTCAGGATTGGCTCCACAGCCAAGTCCTTCTGTAAGATTAACTCCGAGTTGGAGTTTGAATGGCACCGGACTACTGTTCAGTGCCTGCAGGTCGGTGTTGGCCACGACAAATTCTACATCCTTGATGCCTTGTCGGTACATGTGGTTCACCGCGTTGCTACCTCCGCCACCCACACCAATCACCTTGATGATTGACTTGTGATGCTTGGGGAGATCAAATTTGTATCCTGTT
>JANONW010000058.1:0-41657 GCA_031421065.1 Prolixibacteraceae bacterium | reverse complement strand
GGCCACACCAGGCCAATATCTGCCCCTGCCATAAGTTGATTTGCCTGCCTTGGGAATATAACTTGGATCAAACGCTATAATCCTTTCATCAGAAACTACTCGATTGATCAACTGCTTATTAAAGGAGGGGAAGTCAAATACTGTCTCGAACTGGTTCCTGAACGTTTGTTCACAAAGAGGACTGAACCGTCCAAGCTGCAAGAAATTAATCCTACCTTTGATACTCAAAATATGCCAAAGAACGCTAACGATAAAGTCTTTACGGGATTTATTCGGCACATCGAAAACTTTGTTTTCTAATATGCTTACAACTAGATGTTTAACTGAATTTTTACGTTTATTTTACTGACAATCAAATATTTACACTAAAATTTACCGGACCATTGATTTATACCACGGTTCAGGTAATTCCGGCAATGCCATCCTGATTCGCCATTCTTTCGGGAAGTAGTTGTTAACACGGCTTCCGAGATTCTTGATAAAACCAAGAGGAACACCTTGAAATTGGACCAACATCCAACCTTTCACAGTTGAATCAATCTTTATTTCGTCCTTTTTCTGGAAAAGCAATGCATCGCGCAGGTTCAGTTCAATGGTTTCGAAAATGGCAGGATTGCGGTCAACCGAAAGGGCAAAAGTATGTTCGGGAAGGAGATCGTTCTTTTTAAACTGAGCAACCGGCAAGCCAAAACTGATCACACGGAGTTGTTCTGAAAGTGCATTCAATATTGGAATTTTATCTTCAGAAAAAGCAATCAGAAATTCGCTTTTGGCAAAGAATTCTGAATCCTTGGTGCTGAGCCAATTTCGGATTTCAGCAAATTGTTTGGGCATTTTTTCAAGTCGGGTCTTTGTTTTCTTCGCAATTGAAAACGAGTCTGTCCCGTCTTTTTTTCGGATCAAAGTCAGGAAAAAACCTTCACCTTTTACTTTATGCGGTAGAAAACGGTAGCCAAACAATCCGTTGACCCCCATTTCCTCAACGCCCCAATTCTGCTGAAGCGGAATCCGGATACTTTCAAATTCATTGTTGCCGGCCATCCATTTCAGGTTTTCCTCGTTTTCTGCAGGGTTGAAAGTACAGGTGCTGTAAATCAGGTAGCCACCGGATTTCAGCGATGGCCAAATATCAGCTAAAATGCGGCGTTGGCGGGTTGAGCAAAGGTTGGTATTATCAACCGACCATTGTTGAATGGCAGAAGCATCGCGCCTGAAAAGCCCTTCGCCAGAACAAGGGGCATCAATCAGGATCAGATCAAACAATCCTTTCAGGTTGCTGAAATCAGCAGGATCGTTGTTGCAAACCACCACATTTTGATGGCCCCATTTGCGGATATTTTCATTTAAAACTGACACACGCGATCGGATTACCTCGTTGGCAACCAGTAAATCGCTGCGGTCCAACAGGCTAAGCAAATGTGTCGATTTGCCGCCCGGTGCTGCACACAAGTCCAGAACAATTCGGTTTTTGGTGTGTCCAATTTGACGAAAAGCCTGCTCAACAAACATCGAACTTGCTTCCTGAACGTAATAGGCCCCGGAATGAAAAATAGGATCGAGTGTATATGAAGGTCGTTCGTACAGGAAAATACCGGTTTCGCACCATGTAATTTGTTCCGAAGAAATCGGAATGTTGAATTTACGTGGGTTTGTCCGTAAACTTATGGACGGAACCTGATCGATGGATCGGACAAAGCGATCAAAATCAGTTGGGAACTGAATTTTTATCCGGTCTAAAAATGCGGCAGGTAATATTTCGGATGTCTTTTCGATGGTATTTTGAGTTTTCTTTTGATATTTGCCGGCAAGATAATTTGATTGAGCTTATAAAACAAATAACGATGGTTGATCAGAATTTAGTTTCGGACCTGAACAAACAGGCCGATGCAGCAGATTTAGCGGGAATGTTGGAAAATGTGGCAAAGCAATTTCCTGGGAAAGTAGTTTTTACGACCAGTTTAGGAATTGAAGATCAGGTGATAACCGACATGATATTCAGCAATAACCTGGATATTAAAGTGGTTACCCTCGATACCGGACGCCTGTTTGAGGAAACTTATAAGGTGTTTAACCGAACGCTGGATAAATACGGAAAAACTATTCATGTATTTTTCCCAAAACACGATGCGGTTGAAAATATGGTTACTGAAAAGGGACCTTTGAGTTTCTATTTGTCGGTTGAAAACCGGAAAGAATGTTGCAACATCCGTAAAGTTGAACCGCTGACCCGTGCTTTAAACGGAATGGAATGTTGGATTACCGGCTTGCGTGCATCGCAATCGGAAAATCGTCACGATCTTGACTTTTTCGTCTGGGATGCAGGTTTCAAGCTAATTAAATTCAATCCGCTTTTATACTTGTCGCTCGAAGATTGCCAAAAATATGTGAAGGAAAATAATGTTCCGTACAACGTTTTGCACGACCGCGGTTTTGTAAGTATCGGATGCGCACCATGCACGCGCGCCATTCAGCTTGGCGAAGATTTCCGTGCAGGCCGCTGGTGGTGGGAAGATAATTCGAAGAAAGAGTGTGGATTACATACGCATGAAGAGTAACTTATTTATCCTGGATCTCCCGCCCAAACGGTGTCAACGCCAACGAAACCAGTTTGAAATGTTGTTTCGCCCAGGGTATTCCGATGATGGTGATTCCGAGCAACAATCCAAAAATCAAATGGGTCAGTGCAATCCAGATTCCGCCAATAAGTAACCAAATTATATTCATGATTGTTGACAGGCAGCCGGGAGCCGACGAACTTAATCCAATGGTTTTGCCAAATGGCCAAAGAGTCAAAAATGCCAGTTTAAAAGACTGGATCCCAAATGGAATCCCAATGATGGTGATGCACAGCAGGAAGCCTGCAATCATATACTCGATAAAAACCAAAAAACCTCCAAAAATCAGCCATATTAAATTTCCAAGTGTGCCCATAGATGTTTGTTTTAGTCGAACGAATTTACGAGTTTTCAAATCGTATTCAAAATAATATCCGGGAAATATTTAATTTAAACTTTCGTCAGTTTCCATTTTCCTTTCCTGAAAAAATACCAGGCAGTAAGGGTGAGAGCCGATTCGGCGGCAACAATGGCAATGCAAATTCCTTCGATTTTCATATCGGGTACGATGGCAAGCAAATAGGCCAGTGGTATTTCGGGCAACCAGAAGCAGAACAAGTTGATTTTTGTTGGGGTCACCGTATCGCCACTGCCGTTAAATCCTTGGACCAGTACATGATCCAAACAGTCTTTCTGTAATCAATTCAGATACTATCAGAATTGGCCAAACCGATTCACCTGACCACAAAATGTTTCCTGAAGCTATTCAGAAATGGGCCGAACTGAATGTCGCCTTGGTCAAACTTTCAGGAGAAGTAAGGTTTGGCGATGCAATTGAAAAAATGATCCATGGACCGGAAAATAGATTTATTTCTGAGAGACTTCTGAAATCAGTCATTTATACGCATGTTGACGATCAGATTTTTATCAATATTATTGGATCGTCATCAATGGATTATCAGCACACAACCGGTGGAAATGTGCGGTTAATTCAGGGAACAAATTATCCGGGAAACGATGTCATGACCTTAAAAACTGAATGCAGCGACCTTCGGTATATGGATATTTTTATCAGGATTCCTTCGTGGGCGGTAAATCCAACGGTTACCCATGGCAATGTAAAATATGTTGCCCAACCCGGCGAATATTGCCAGATCTCAAAAAAATGGAAGGCCGGTGTTGAAATTAGGGTAGTGCTGAAAAATTAAGCCATCGAGTGAAGCGAAATGTGGTTTCCTTCGGTGTCTTCAAAAACGGCATGATAACCAATTTCATCGTTGATTAGGGTTTTTGGGACAATGGTTTCGCCACCCGCTGCGATTACCCGGTTTAAAACAGTCAGCAAATCTTTACCGCCATTCAGATAAATTTTTGTACCGAGTGCCGTTGGCACAAATCCATCGCCTTGAACAATAGCACCACCAACTCCCTGAGATTCAGTATCCATTGGCAAAAATCCCATTCGTAATGATCCCACTGTCATTTCAGTCATTTCATAATCGTAAATGCGGGATTAAAATTCCTTTGCACGGTCGAAATTCAGCACCGGAATTTCAAACCAATTGATTGAATTTGTCATCTTTTCCATGGTAATTTATTTTTATATGTGAACTTAATGGTAATTACGAAGAAACCTTGGTTTGGTTCAGGTCAAAACCTTGGTATTTTTATATAAAATGTTCATTTGGAAGATTTTTTCAGGTACATTCATTTATCTTTGCGGACATTCAAAAAAAGCAAGCTATGAGCGAACGGTCATTGATTCTAATTACCAACGACGATGGTGTAACGGCAAAAGGTATCACAGAACTTACCGAAGTAATGCGCCTTTTTGGCGATGTGGTGGTGGTGGCCCCCGATAGTCACCGGTCGGGAATGTCGAATGCAATCACGGTTGATCACCCGATCCGTGTGACCAAAACGGTTGACGAAGAAGGTTATCAGGTTTACAAATGCACCGGGACACCGGTCGATTGTGTTAAGCTCGCTTTTAATCAGTTGCTCGACCGGACTCCGGATTTTGTTGTTTCCGGAATCAATCACGGATCAAATTCATCCATCAGTGTAGTTTATTCAGGAACAATGGGCGGCGCTTTGGAAGGTTGTATCCACGGAATTCCATCGATTGGTTTTTCACTGAACGACTACGATCATGAGGCAGATTTTTCGCGTGCAAAAATATATGTGGCCCGTGTATTTCAGCAAGTTGCCGAAAATGGCCTCCCACCTTTTGTTTGCCTGAACGTGAATATTCCGAAAGGTGAAATTAAAGGTATTCAGGTGTGCCGCCAAACTTCAGGAAAATGGGTGGAAGAGTACGACAGGCGCACTGATCCGCACAAGAGGGAGTATTTCTGGATGACCGGTTATTTTAAAAATTTTGAGGTTGATGTGGCCGAAACCGACATTACCGCTCTCGAAAGTGGATTTGTATCGGTAGTGCCTGTGAATGCAGATATGACTTGCTATCAGACTTTTGAAAGCATGAAAAGCTGGAGATTTTAACATGGCTATTCGCAAACGAAACCGCTTCGACCGCATTCTTACAGGTTGGTTACTCGGAACCATTGTGCCACTGATCATCTTTTTGATTACTTATCAGGTGAAATACAGCGAAATGGAATTTTCGGTTTACCTCAGGAATATGTGGAACATGAAAATATTCCTTAAAATACTGAGCCTTTGCGTGTCCCCCAATCTTGCCTTCTTTCTGCTCTTTTACCGGCAAAAATACGATATGGCCGCACGCGGCGTTATAATGGCGACATTCATGTACGCGTTTGTGGTGCTGTTGGGCAAACTGATTTAGGAAGAAGACAGAAGTCAGAAGAACGGAGTCAGAAGCATCGCTCCCTGAGTAGCGAAGCGTATCGAAGGGAGTATTGAAAAGGCAGAAGGCAGAAGGCAGAAGTCGGAAGACCGAAGTGCCGCTCCCTGAGTAGCGTGTTTCCTGAGCGCGAAGCAGTCGAGGGAAAGCGTGTCGAAGGGAGCGTTGAGATGTAGGAAGGCGGAAGACGGAAAAATGATGGCAGGAGCACAACCTGAAACTTGAAACTTGAAACTTGAAACTTTGAACTTGAAACTTGAAACTTTGAACTCATGAGATATTACGTTTTAGCCGGTGAAGCTTCGGGCGATTTACATGCCTCCAACCTGATCAAAGAAATCAGTTTGATTGATCCGCAGGCCGAGTTTCGTGGATTTGGCGGCGATTTGATGGAAAAAGCCGGCATGATAGTGCTGAAACATTACCGACAACTCGCGTTCATGGGTCTTGTGCCGGTTATCATGAATATCCGGACCATTCAAAAGAACTTCCGGTTTTGCGAGCAGGATATGCTCCAGTTTAATCCTGATGTTCTGATACTTGTTGACTATCCAGGATTTAACCTGCGGATGGCCAAATTCGCCAAAGCCAATGGAATACGGACCTTTTATTACATTTCTCCGAAAATATGGGCCTGGAAAGAATCACGTGTTCACAAGGTAAAAGCTTATGTGGACGAAATGTTTACAATCCTGCCTTTCGAAACAGAATTTTACCAAAAGTATAATTACGAGGTCAATTATGTGGGCAATCCGTTGCTCGATGCCATTCTGGAAAAGAAAACAGGACCCGATTATCATCTATTTTGGACTGAAAATAATTTACCGGATAAACCCATATTGGCCGTTTTACCCGGAAGCCGAAAAGGTGAGATCAGCGTTTTATTGCCAACCATGCTCGAAGCTGCTGCTCATTTTCCTGAATTTCAATGTATAATAGCCGGTGCGCCCAACATGGGAATTGAATTTTATCAGCCGTTTATGAAATCACATTCTGCACCGATCATCTGGAATAAAACATACGAGATACTCATTCACAGTCGGGCAGCCATAGTTTCTTCCGGTACGGCAACCTTGGAAACGGCTATTTTAAATGTTCCGCAGGTAGTTGTTTATCAGATGACCCCTAACTGGTTGTTTACACCACTAAAGAAATTCTTCCTGAAAACCAAATGGGTTTCGCTTGTCAATATTATTTTAGGACGCGAAGCTGTTGTTGAGTTAATTCAGTCGGATTTTACCCTGAAAAATGTGATAAGCGAGTTGAATAAAATTCTGAACGATCCGGAAAATGAAAAACGGATGCTGGCAGATTATCGCGAAATGATGATCAAACTCGGTGAACCGGGTGCTTCGGAACGGGCTGCTGGGTTGATGGTGAAGAAATTGACTGTTGTAAAATAAATCTTCTTCTTTATTGGGTTCCTTTAAACTCAGGCGACTGCTACGCATTTACAAGAGATAAAATTTTCTTGCCCAAAATAATATTTACCATCAGTTGATGATTAGAAAAAATCTAATTATATTTGTCAGTAATTGACAAGTATAATTAAACAAGTCAGATGAAAGAAACATTCGGTGAATACATCAGAAAATTACGAACTGAGAAGAATTTAACCTTAACAAAGCTTGCGGCTCAACTTGATATGGATTCTGCAAATTTGAGTAAAGTAGAGAATGGGAAACGTGATTTTGATGAAAGAAGGCTTGGTAAACTTGCTGATTCTTTTAATCTGCATATAGACAAATTAAATACCGAATTCTATAGCGATTTTATTGCTAAAAAAATATACCATACTAATTGCTGTGATGATACATTAACACTAGCAGAAGAGAAGATAAAATATTTAAGGCAAAAGGAAACGAAACAAGGAACTTTAAACTTTTAAATTATGCGCCAAGAATTTGACATTGCAGAAGATATAGCCATTGTGGAAGAACCTCAGTTCCTAATAGATTTTAATCGATCAAAAAAAGTATTGGATGATAAACAATCCAAAATATATAAGGTAGTTTCTCTATTTAGTGGTTGCGGAGGTCTGGATTTGGGATTTTCTGGAGGGTTCACTTTCAGGGATAGGTTTTATAATAAAAATAAGTTCAAAATTGAGTTTGCCAACGATATTGAACCTGCCGCTGAACTAGTATATAATGCAAATAACGCATTTTTTGATAATCATAAACTGTTTAGGGAGGATATTAAGAATATTGATGTTTGTAATATTCCAGATTTTGATTTCTTAATTGCTGGTTTTCCTTGCCAACCTTTTTCTAACGCAGGATTACGTAAAGGTATTAATGATGAAAGAGGTGATTTATTTGAGGAATGCGAAAAATTATTGAAGAACAGCCTAAAAAGAAAAAATAAACCTATTGGTTTTCTTTTTGAGAATGTAAAAGGAATAATGTCCTCAAAAATGGCTGATGGCACTTCAATCCCTGATGAAATCGTTAAACGAACTGAAAGATTGGGCTTTAATACAAATTATAAACTATTGAAAACTTCAAATTATGGAGTACCCACAAATAGACAACGGTTAATAATTGTAGGAATTAGAAAAGACCTGGGATATTTTGATTTTAGTTTATTAGACCAAATTGTCGCGGAATATAATCTGCCGAATGAAATAGATAATAGGTATGAACTACTTCTGGGCTCTGTTCTTTGTGATATCCCTCAAAATGCCCCTCAAAAAAATGATTATTGGAAGTATTCACCTGGAGGCCAGTATATGGTAGACAAAATAGGTCCATGTAAAAATGGAGAAGAAGCAATAGAAAAATTTAAAAAGAAAATCCCTATTTCTAAAATTAGCTCTTCGATATCAAAAGGTAAGTCTTGGAAAGACATGAATCCTGAGGATATGAATGAACGTTTTCGTAAAATTTGGGATAATCCTCAAATTTATCGAGCACCTAATTTCTATAGAAGGTTCGCTTTAGGTGAAATTAACGGAACAATCACAGCATCAGCACAACCAGAAAACTGCGGTATTACTCATCCTTTTGAAAATAGAAGATTTACAATTAGAGAAATTGCCAGAATACAATCCTTCCCAGATAATTTTGCGTTTCCGTATAAAACTATTGCAAACGCATACAAAGTAATAGGAAACGCAGTACCACCAATATTTGGTTGGGTGCTTGCAAAAGCACTAACCAAGCATATTGAAAATGAATAAAATAAATCATGTAAAAGCTTATTTATTGGGGCTACTAATTGGTGGAGGAAAGGTTGATAAAGATACTTTCATAATTGATCTTCCTTTCAAAAAATGGGGAATGGAGCCTAAGCGAATGAATATTATTGCTTCTGATATTCTTACTAAAATTCGTAACGACTTTAAAAACAACTATTTTTTTGATGTAAACTATGAAATAGGAAACAGCAAATGGTTGATATTACCGATTGATGGTGCAGATATTTCACTTTTAATTCAAGACTTAAAGTTTTTAGGATTACCAACAGGGGGATTGCTTTTATCAACTGCTGATTTAACAACTACTAAAAAATACTTGTCAGGCATAAGTGTAGAGAGTTTCCTTTCTGGAATATTTGACGCAAGGGGAAGTCTAACGCCTTCACATAGACGATTCAATGATGATGCTCCTGTTGTTTCGCTGGAAATTCCGGGAAGTACAAAAAATTTTAAGTTTGTGGTTCAGCTTTGTTCATGGCTTACCGACCTGGGATCTATAACTGACCAAATTCTTTATAATCATCCAAATCAACATTCGGGTTCTGACCCCGATTACAAAGGTTGGAAAAAAGGGTTTAAAATCCGTTTTCTTGTAAAATCATTCTTGGCGCAACACTCTTTTGCATTACAAGCTAAATCAATTGACATTACAAAAATTGAAATGCAACAAAAGAAGGAAGAACAATTACCCTGTTATTTAAGAAAGTTAAAACAAGTTAGTCCTTTAAGCGTTCACTGTGATCAAAATTCATTAGTTCTTCCAGAAGAAGTTCGCAATAAGTTGTTTTTTCATTACCATCATTTTTGTGCAGTTTTGGGTTGTCCTCATGCTCCCATTGATGAAATTGGTATATTATTGAAGCAGAAAAAATCATTAATTAATTTCTTTCCATGCTTATCAAAAGGGTCAAGAAAGGAACTGCAAATAACTTTCGAAAATATTCAATCATTTTATTTCCCGGATAAAGAAATACATAAACACAGATTCATTGTTAAAGGATTAATCGACAATGCAACTTTTAAAGGTTTTTCTGGGCTTGACCAAGGTATTGCTTATTTGTTTGCTCCAATACTGAAAGGGAAAAGGCACATTGGTTCTATGAAAAAAATCATTAAAGATTCAATTGAAGGTAATTTGGTAATTCTAACAATTAGTGAAGACTTTGACAGTCCTTTACTCATCATGAATACATCAAATGATAGAGCTTTTATTTGTTCACCTGTAAGTAATCTACTTAATCAAGATTTGATTTCAAGGCACATTCGAACTAATAATCTTACAGTCAACATTATATAGCATGAATGAAATAAGTTTCTACGAAGAGTTCTCAAAAAAATTTAGCCAATATCTTATAGATTATTTAGGCACTGATTTTACAGTTTATTATTCCTGCAATAACACCTTAGACAATCTTATTAGCAATTTGGAAAAAGCCTGCGGTATCAAAATTAGACCAGCAAATGTTTACATTCCGAAACTTAAACTTGATATTGTTTTTGTTGTTTGTTGCGAAAGTAAAAAACCAAGATTGATATTAATTGAAGCTAAATATTTACATCAACTTAGTTTGAAAGATTATTCGCAATTAGTTGGATATTTGCATGTTGCAAAGATAATAGATTTAGGCTTGTTGTTGCTTATTCAAAAAGGAGCTTCTTCAAGCAAGTTTTCAAATGATTTTCAAGAAATTGTCAGACTAAAAAAACTTCCAATGGACTGGATCGTTGACTTAAAACAATTTAACGAAAAACATAATTTCAAGACAGGAATTATAAGTTATGTTCCCAACAACGGCATTGATTGGGTTGATACAAAAGAGATTTTTGGAATTTCTTCTTATGATGAACTTGCAGTACATCTAAAAATATGATTATGCCTAATATTCTAGTCGTACACATTAATCAATTCAATACCTTTGGAGTATGTTCAGTTTACTGAAAAAAGAAATTGCCAGAATAAGGTTTTTATTGAATACATAAAGGACAATATATCGTTCTATAATTCGTAGCATAACATGGATAAACTGCGCATTACCCAACTAAAATCACTATTCGATGAAATTGGTCATTTTATCAACAACGAAGACAATAGCGAACAGATAGAAATCTGGTTTGCCCGCGAATTGCAGGAAATACTTGGATATGCCCGTTGGGAGAATTTTATTGTCGCTATTCAGCAGGCGGTAGATTCTTGTAAAACGCAGAATATCAACATTGATGATCATTTTCGTGACCTCACGAAAATGGTCGAATTGGGAAGCGGTGCAAAGCGTGAAATCATAAAAACCAAAGAAGTAATAATTCAAGTATGTACAGTTTATTAAAAAAAGAAATTGCCAGTTTTTTCGGATCGCTCACCGGATATGTGGTGGTGTTCGTATTTCTGCTGGCTACCAGCTTGTTCTTGTGGGTTTTCCCCGGAAACTACAATGTTTTAGAGGGCGGATATGCTTCGCTCGATGGTTTGTTTTCGCTGGCGCCATGGGTTTACCTGTTTTTGGTTCCGGCGGTAACCATGCGTTTGTTTGCCGAAGAGAAACGATTGGGAACTATGGAGGTTCTACTCACCCGGCCACTTTCGGTTTTCAGGATTGTACTTGCCAAATACCTGGCAGGTTTGCTGTTGGTTACAATTTCGTTGCTGCCTACTTTGGTTTATTTTTTCTCGGTTTATTCGCTCGGAAATCCGGTTGGGAGTATTGATACCGGCGGAACATGGGGCGCTTTTATCGGTTTGTTTTTTCTGGCTGCTATTTATGTCGCCATCGGACTTTTTGCTTCTGCGCTCACCGATAATCAGATTTTCTCCTTTATCCTGGCTATGGGGCTATCATTTCTGGCTTATCTCGGTTTCGATCTGGTTGGTTCAATGCAGCTTCCGTCAGCCATTCAGCAGCTGATTACCGGTTTTGGGATAAACGAACATTATAATTCAATCAGTCGGGGAGTGGTCGATTCGCGCGATCTGGTTTATTTCCTTGTCACCATTTTGCTTTTTCTTTTCCTGACCAGCCGGATTATCCATTTTCACAAAATCAATTTCAGGAGAGAATTGAAACTGGGAGCTTTGGTGGTTGTGGGCGTTGTCTTCATCAGTTTTCTTTCGGCACAAATGTTTTTTCGCCTCGATTTGACGGCTGAGAAAAGATATTCGAACACTGCTGTTTCGAAGAATCTGGTAAAAGAACTTGACAAACCGATCAATATTACACTTTATCTGGACGGAGAATTGCCAGCAGGTTTCCGAAAACTTCAAAAATCGGTTCAGGAAAAAATTGCCGATTACAATGCCTATTCTTCGCAACTGATCAACCTTTCGGTGATCGATCCTTATGAGATTCCGGATACAAAAAGACGCGATCAGCTTTTCAGTGATCTGGTCGGGAAAGGGCTTCAACCAACTGATATACGACAGAATACAAAACAAGGAACTGTTACCAGGCGCATTTTTCCGGGAGCACTGATCGAATATGGCGAGAAGCAAATGAGCGTTAACCTGCTCAAAAACAATCCGGCATTGCATTCAGAAGTGAACCTGAACAACTCGATTGAAAGTCTGGAGTACGAGTTTACTGCCGCGTTTTCGGAATTGATGAATACCGAAAAGCAAACGGTTGCTTTCCTGAACGGACAGGGTGAATTGAATGAATACGAAACCCATGAATTTGCGGAAGCTTTGGCCGAAAAATATACCGTTTCGCAGGTTTCTGCACAACAGCTTCTTTCGAAAGGTGCACAAATAAAAACCCTGATAGTGGCAAATCCGACCCAGAAATTTGCAGAAAGCGACAAGTTTTACATCGACCAATATTTGATGAAAGGTGGCAGGATAATGTGGCTGATCGATCCGGTTTCGGTTAGCCTCGACAGTTTGAGTACCGGAAATACAACGCTGGCATTTCCGCGAGATCTAAAATTGGACGATCAGCTTTTCAAATACGGTATCCGGCTTAATGCCAATTTAATTCAGGATGTTGAATGCCTGATGATCATGGTGAATACTGCTCCTGCAGGAACTCAGGCTAAATTTACACCGGCCCCCTGGTACTTTTCGCCTTTGCTGAGCCCTTCCGAAAACCATGTGATCAGCCGAAACCTGAACCGCGTGAAAGCTGAATTTGTAAGTTCAATTGATACGGTTGGGAAACCTGAACAAATGCGCAAAACAGTTATTCTGGCATCATCGGCTTATTCGCTGGTGAAAAGTACGCCCCTAGAAATAAGTCTGGCAAGTATCAATAATCCGCCCGACCGTCGTCTTTTTAACCAGCCTTCGCAACCGGTGGGCGTTTTGCTCGAAGGAACTTTCACTTCCGTTTTTAAGAACCGCATGGTTGAATCGTTCGGTGTAACCGCTTCCGAAGTAAAAACAGAGAGCGAACCCACCAAAATGATTGTTTTTTCTGATGGGAATTTGATTGCCAATCAGTATAGGTTTGTGGGTGGGGTGCCCGAATTTATGCCATTGGGTTACGACCGCTCTTCGCAACAAACTTTCGGGAACAAAGCTTTTTTAATGAATGCGGTGAATTACCTTTGCGACGATCAGGGATTAATGGAGCTTCGTTCCCGGGTTTTTAAAATCCGGATGCTCGATAAAGTCAGGATTCAGGAAGAAAAAACCTTCTGGCAATTGCTTAATATTTTGATCCCATTGCTGTTGATTGGTTTGTTTGGAGCAGTATATATTTATGTTCGTAACCGGAAATACAATAGCTAATTTCTTTTGTATAAAATATTGAAGTAACAATAGGTAGGAAAAATCAAAGTTTGTATATTCGTGAGCTTCCAATTAACAGGAGGCAATGCCGGTTTCCGGCAAATATATTTATAGTGAAACTAAAACTCTAAAAAAATATCTAATGAAATTTGTTGTTTCAAGTACCGAATTACTCAGTCACCTTTCTGCAATCAGTAAAGTGATCAATTCAAAGAATACACTTCCTATTCTGGATAATTATTTGTTTTTATTGGAAGAAAACCTCCTGACAATAACTGCTTCCGATCTTGAATCAACTTTGATCACAAGTCTGGAACTGGACAACACCAATGGGACCGGAGCGATTGCAGTTCCGGCAAAATTGATGAACGAAACCCTGAAGGAATTTCCGGAACAGCCTTTGACTTTCCAGATTGATCCTGAAACCTTTGCCATCGAAATCTTTTCCCAGAACGGAAAATTCAGTATTGTTGGCCAGAATGGGGAGGATTTTCCGCAACAGCCAATCCTGAACGAGGATATTGCCTCGACCATTAATCTGAATCACACGGTATTGCTTAACGGCATCAACAAAACACTTTTTGCAACTGCCGATGATGAACTTCGTCCGGTTATGAACGGTATTTTTGTGGAACTTTCAACCGAAGATATCAAGTTTGTAGCTTCTGATGCACACAAACTGGTGCGCTACAAACGTTTCGATGCCAAAGCCGAAAAAGACGCTTCGTTTATACTTCCTAAAAAACCGGCTTCTTTGTTAAAAAGCTTGTTACCGAAAGAGGAATTTGATGTGAAACTGGAGTTTGACGATAAAAATGCATTCTTCACTTTAAGCAATTTTAAATTGATCTGTCGATTGGTTGAAGGCAATTATCCAAGCTACAATTCAGTTATTCCTACCAATAACCCGAACCAACTGATTATCGACCGGGTTGAGTTTTACAATACTGTTCGTCGTGTATCGGTATTCTCCAATCAGGCAAGCAATTTGGTCCGTCTGAAATTAACTGAAAACCAGTTGGTTGTTTCGGCACAGGACATTGATTTTGCAATTTCGGCAGTTGAACGCCTGAGTTGTCAGTATGAAGGCGAGGACATGGAAATCGGGTTTAAATCAACTTTTCTTCAGGAAATATTGTCAAACCTGTCGGCCACCGATGTGAAAATGGAACTGTCGGATCCAACACGTGCCGGTTTGTTATTGCCTGCCGAAAATGAGCACGAAGAAGAAAATATTCTAATGCTTTTAATGCCGATGATGATAAACGCATGATAAACAACAGGCTCGATTTTAGAAACCTAACAGCTATGAACTGTTAGGTTTTTTTTAATTTTAAAACGGTATTGCTAAACCTATTAATCAAAAAATTAACATCGTTATTTTCGAGTGAAAAAAGGATTCCTATTTATTATACTAGCTTTAATCTTTATCCTTGGGATTCAGGCAAATAATGTAAACGGGGTTACACCTGGCAAACCAATGCTTTCGAAATAAGTAGTTATAAATCGTTACAATACTAAATAATTGATATGGAGTTGAATCTAAAGAATCCTCTTGTTTTTCTTGATCTGGAAACAACGGGCATGAATATCGTAACCGACAGGATCGTTGAAATTGCACTGATAAAAGTACATCCCGATGGTAGGGAAGAAGAAAAACAATATCGGATTAATCCTGAAATGCCGATTCCGGATTTAGTAAGTAAGATTCACGGAATTTACGAGGAGGATATTAAAGACAAACCAACATTCAAGGAAATAGCAAAAAACATAGCCCGGTTTATTGAAGGTTGTGACTTTGCCGGTTTCAATTCCAACCGGTTTGATATTCCG
Source organism: Prolixibacteraceae bacterium (assembly GCA_031421065.1). Taxonomy (GTDB): domain Bacteria; phylum Bacteroidota; class Bacteroidia; order Bacteroidales; family Prolixibacteraceae; genus Aquipluma. The sequence continues at coordinate 26,523 of JANONW010000058.1, read as the reverse complement.
CTGCTAGCGGAAGAATTTTTGCGCACCGATGTTGACATTGACCTGAAAAAGCGTAAGTTTATTGATGTCCAGGCCATATTCCACAAAATGGAAAAGCGCACGCTGGCCGCTGCATACAAATTTTATTGCCAGAAACATTTGGAAGATGCACACAGTGCAATGGCCGATACCAAAGCGACTTACGAAGTGTTGAAAGCCCAGCTCGACCAGTACAAAGACGAAGCGTATGAAGATCAAGCAGGCAAAGTGTCAAAACCAATTGTGAATGAAGTTCAGGCATTAAGCGAATTTTCGGCATACGATACGAATGTAGATTTTGTTGGCCGGATTGTTTATGACGAAAATGGCGTTGAAACGATCAACTTCGGCAAAAATAAAGGAATACCTGTTGAAAAAGTTTTACGCGAACAACCCGGTTTTTACGGATGGATTCTGAACAATGAATTTCCGTTATACACAAAGAAAGTGCTGACCGCTATAAAGTTGAGAATGAAATGAAAATCATCTGTGTAGGCCGCAATTACGTGGCACATGCCAAAGAGTTGAACAACGAGATTCCGGATGAACCGGTTTTGTTTATGAAGCCCGATTCGGCTCTGCTTCGTAACAACGATCCTTTTTATATTCCTGAATGGACCAGCGAGGTTCACCACGAAATTGAGCTGATTGTCAGGATTAACCGCCTTGGCAAAAGCATTGATAAAAAATTCGCGCACCGTTATTACGACGAAATTGGTATTGGAATCGACTTTACTGCCCGCGACCTTCAGAACGCACTTAAAGACAAAGGATTGCCATGGGAAAAATCAAAAGCATTTGACCATTCGGCAGTAATTTGTCCTGAATTTGTGCCTGTTGAATCTTTCCCAGATAGGAATGCCATTCATTTCAGGCTCGACATCAATGGGAAAACAGTTCAGGAAGGAAACTCGGCTTTAATGATATTTTCGATTGAGGATATAATTTCACATGTTTCGAAATATTTTACCCTGAAAATTGGCGATCTTATTTATACCGGAACCCCTGCCGGAGTTGGGTCTGTAAAAATTGGAGACCGACTTGAAGGATTTCTGGAAGGAGATAAAAAATTCAGTTTTCTGGTAAAATAATCACCCGATTTTAGAATTTCAAGGTCATTAGATTTTTCAAATCATCATTATGTTTTTGGTTAATTGTATGAAAGAAATCCACTATTCTCTTTTTGATGATCAATGCCCTGCCCTCTTCGAATAAATAAAACTCTAATTTTGCCTGAAATAGGTTAAAATGTTGTACTTTTGTAGCCCTTAATACTGGGGCTGACTGGTTTTGACAGCGGGTAGAAGAGGTATGTAAGCATGTCGGGCCTTGATCGCACAGCCCGTTAATCCCGGCGTTCACAATTCAATTGGCGAAAATAACTACGCTCTTGCTGCGTAACCGAACTAAGTAGGTTACACTTCATTCCGGTATTAGATACTGGAACGGGACATCGCCCGGGTGCTACTTCCCTGAAGCGGCCCGATCAGACGGTGCAAATAAATCGGGGATAGCGGAAATTATGCTTCGGGATTTCTGCAAAATTAAGAAGCTAAGGTAAAAGTCGGTGGCCCTGATCCAGCTTTTATTCGAAAATCAAGTCTGGGGATAAACATGTAGAAGGCATATTGCTTCCTCGTTTGGACGCGGGTTCGATTCCCGCCAGCTCCACTTTTAGTTTTAATAACATGCAAAAAACCAATGTCTTACGATGTTGGTTTTTTGTTTTTAGTCAACATTTAGTCAACCAAATATATTTGTATAAAAAACCCGCAGCCAGCGAAGCTTTGAAGATAACACCGATGTAACGATGCGACTCTGCGAAATGGTGATTGCGACAACAAGGCTACACTGACAATTGGAGATAAAACCAAAGAAATCACGATACGCTAACGACTATCAGATCAGGATTTTCTTCAAATTCACTATTTACCATACCTTTTTCCCCACAAACTTTTCAGTTTTTCGAGTATTTTCACCTCAAGCGGATTGTTTTGCGGAGTATAGAAACGTTGATTTTTAATTTCTTCCGGAAGGAAATCCTGTTCTGTAAAGTTATTTTCGAACGAATGGGCATATTTGTAATCTTTGCCGTAACCCAGTTCTTTCATCAGCTTAGTGGGTGCATTGCGGATATGTAGCGGGACCGGCAAATTGCCCGTTGATTTTACCAAAGCAATGGCTTCGTCGATTGCCGTATAGGCCGAATTGCTTTTGGGCGAAGTTGCAAGGTAAATGGCGCATTGCGAAAGGATAATCCGGGCTTCGGGATAGCCAATTTTATGCACTGCATCGAAGGTACTTTGTGCCAGCAGCAAGGCATTTGGATTTGCAAGCCCAATATCTTCGGCTGACAAGACCAACATTCTGCGCGCAATAAATTTTACATCTTCGCCACCTTCAATCATCCGCGCAAGCCAATAAACCGCCGCATCAGGGTCGCTTCCGCGCATACTTTTAATAAAGGCCGAGATAATATCGTAGTGCATTTCCCCGTTTTTATCGTACATGGCCATGTTGTTCTGAAGCCTGTCGATTACTTTGTCATTGTTTATCGTAACCATCTCATTTTCTTCGGAATTGACCACCAGTTCCAATACATTGAGCAGTTTCCGGGCATCTCCTCCCGAAAAACGGAGCAGAGCTTCATCCTCTTCTATCACTACTTTCTTTGTTTTCAGATATGGATCTTTGGTCAAAGCCAGATCGACAATTTTTAGCAGGTCTTTTTTATCAAGATGTTTCAATATATAAACCTGACAGCGGGATAAAAGCGGTGAAATGACTTCGAAGGATGGATTCTCGGTAGTAGCGCCAATCAGGGTAACAACCCCCTGTTCTACCGCGCCAAGCAGCGAATCCTGCTGCGACTTGCTGAAACGGTGAATTTCATCGATGAAAAGGATTGGATTGGGATTATTGAAAAATTGGGTCTTCATCGCTTTCTCGATCACATCGCGAATATCTTTAACTCCTGAATTTACAGCGCTTAATGTGTAAAATGGCCGGTTAAGTGTGTTGGCGATAATTTTTGCAAGGGTTGTTTTCCCAACTCCCGGCGGTCCCCAAAGAATGAACGATGAAATTTTGCCTGATTCAATCATTTTGCGCAAAACAGCCCCTTCACCAATCAGGTGTTCCTGTCCGATGTAATCGTCTAAGGTTGCGGGGCGCAATCGTTCAGCAAGTGGTTGATTGGCAAACTGCATGTTATTTTAAAATGATTTAATACGTTGCTAATTTACTATTAATTGCAATAGCGTTTTATAATGTTGTATGCATCCTGAATGCCCAATTCACCGGCTTTGCTCAAATCCAGGGCTCCACCTTCAACATCGTCGAGGTAAATTTTCGTCAGGCCGCGATTAAAATAGGCTTCGGCAAAGTCTGTTTCAATTTCAAGGGCTTTGTTTAAACCAGTCAAAGCGCCTTCGTAATCGCGCATTTTACATTTTACATACGCCTTATTAAAATAGGCAAATGCAAAATCCGGATTAAGCTGCAAGCAGGTTTCATAATCGTTCAGAACATTGCTGTAATCAGTCACCGTTTCTATGGTGGTTGCCATCGTTCGTTTTTGATCTGAATTGAGCGCGACAGTAATTGCATCGGAAGATTGTTTCAACTGATCAACAATGTCGGCTATTTTCAGGCGGCAATTTGCCCTTGAAAAATAGGCCAGTACATTTTTATCGTTCAGGGCAATCGCTTTTTGAAGGTCTGTCATAGAGTTGGTATAATCCTCAATCAGGCCGTAAAATATTCCCCTACTTAAATAATTCTGACTTTCAGTATTGTTGTTTTTTATCCTTTCGTTGAAGTAAAGGATGTGATTTTTAAATACATCTTTCAGATAACCAACCGGTTTGTTTGAGATGGTCACTACCGGATCGTAATTATTGAAGTTATTGATCGTTTCGAGTTCAAGGTTATAATATTGAGTGCGTTCAAAATCGGTTGAATATTTATCGTACGACGACAAAATAAATATTGGCTGCAAATCGATGATAATATTTTTGTTTTGAATACGGCCATCATCAACATTTTTGTCATCAGGACCAGGCGTATTTCTTGCATCAGACAATGTAAGCCGGTACCTTCTGCGATCGCGTTCTTCCTGAGTCTCCTTTTTTGGTTCAGTATTCTGATTGGCATCAGCCTGATCGTTGGCTGAACCATTGTTTGATGCTGTTGATTTAGGATCAGGTTGTGCCTGAGTTTGTTGTGGTGCCGATTGATTTTGAGCTGACTGATTTGCCTGTTGCCTTGCCCTGGCCAGCGCACTTGAATCGACTTCCTTTGGGTTGAAGGAAAACTTTGGATCAAGCCTGGCTGCAATTGCGTAATCTTCGTCTGAACCTGGCAGTTTGAGGTTCTCCCTCGCAATACCACGATTCATATATGCATTTGCGATGGTTGGGTCGATCTGCAAAGCACGGTTATAATCTCCAATGGCTCCTTTAAAGTCTTCCAGTTTTTGTTTAACGATTCCCCGGTTATTAAAAGCATAAGCGTTTTGAGGTTCGAGTTTGATACACTGATCAAAATCGCGCAGAGCCGCAGCATAATCGTTAAGTTCGAAACGCGCCAATCCCCTTAAAAGATAGGCGCTTGCAAAATGTGGCCTGATAATAATCGCCTGGTTTAAATCCCTTATCGCCCCCCGAGGGTCATTCTTCATTAATTTGGCATTGCTTCGGTTAATGAAGCTGTTGGTAAATTTCGGGTTGATTTCCAGTGCTTTGTCATAATCAACAATTGCACCGTCAATATCTTTCATTGAAATTTTTGCAATACCACGGTTGTTGTAAATGTTTGCATTATTGGGGTCGAGCTCAATGGCCCGGTTATAATCAGCGATGGATTTTGCAAAATCGTTCAGTTGCAGATAGGCAAGTCCGCGGTGCATAAACGCATCAGGATAATATGGTTTTATTTCGATGGCAGTGTTGTAATCCAGAATTGCCCCCCTGAAATCTTCAAGCTGATGTTTGGCCAACCCCCTGTAATAATACGGTTCAGGCATATGCGGCTTAAACCTGATCACAATATTAAAGTTTTCGATTGCGCCAACGTAATTGCCAATCTGAATCCGGGTTTCACCAACACGAATGTAATGGTCAATGTTCAACTGACTTAAAGCCAGATTTGAAACAAATATTAAAAGTAGAAAGATCAGTTTTTTCATGCCGGTGCAATTTATGCATAGCAAAAATAGTATTTTAGCCCGAATGGCTTCCTTTTCGTTTTTTTTTAATTATTTTTTGAAACATTAACTACGGGAAAAATTTAACTTCTGAAATAATATTTGAAGTTACAGACTGTAATTGTTTGTTGGTTCGACGATTATTTATGCCCATATAAAGGCAACCGGAATGGTGAACGATCATTTGGTTAATTGCTTTTGCCATCCGGAATGCAAAGTCAATGAAGCTATTTAAACCGACACTTTCTTACTTAAACATTACCGGTATGGTCCGGAAAACAAACCACATGTCTGTCCAAAATGAGTATTTGCTCCCGGCAACTTTTGAATATCTATTTTGCAGGCTATTTCGCTCTTCATGCGACATTGATAATAATTTTCTGCGGGCCACCACTTTCCATGGCCCGGTAATTGCGGCAGGACTATCAAAACGGTCAGCCCAGTCATCGGTGGTTAAAAGTTCGGCTTCGTATATTGGCAAAGGCCTGTTTCCGACGATTGAAATATCTCCCTTGAGCACATTGATCAACTGAGGCAGTTCGTCAATATTCAGTTTACGGATAATTTTCCCAACTTTTGTAATACGCGGATCGCCAGCCAATGTCGAATTACTTAATTGATTCTGATCGATCATCGGGTTTGCCTGCTTATTTCCTGTTTCAGAATGGTCGGCCAAAGTTTCTTTTTTGTATTCGGTCAAATGTGCCAACTCTTTTAGTCGTTTATCGGCATTGATGTACATCGACCTCAATTTGAAGAAATCGAAAACATTGAAACCTGTACCGACTCTTTTGGAGATATAAAAAACCTTTCCTTTCGATTCGAGCCTGATTGCAATACTGAAGATTAATAGAATTGGAGAAACCAATAACAGTGTAATTGATGCAACTACAATATCAAAAGTACGTTTGAGAAATGTTGGTTTAAAGGGTTTAAAAGCATTCATACCCGCTACATCAATTTTTAAAGATGGCTTGGCTTGCTTTAGATCAAGAACTTTACTAATTATTGTTTCTGCACTGGTCGGTTTGATAAACACATAATCCATTTTTTTCAAAAGTGCCTGAGAAACCGTTTCCTGATTTTTTTCGTCATCAAGTAATAGAAATGGTATTTTATTATCTGTATCAAATTGCCCCACCCAAAAATCATAAAAACCAAACACGTTGCCTCCCAGAAGTATTCTTTCACAAATAATTGCATCAGGCAATCCATTGGTGGCTATCCATTGACTGACAGAAAAAGTATTGTCCATTGTGTCAATCTCAACCAAATGGTTCTCGAAAATAACAGGTGATAAAAACTCAGGATCGGCTCCGATGTGAAGAATTTTCAACTTTTCCTTACTGTTCGTTTCCATTGAGTAGGATTTAATTTGGGTTAATTTCTTGTTGTTGACCAAATCTAAATAAAAAAAAGTGATTTCTCCTGTGTTACAGGATTATCTTGGAGAAAGTGGAAAAATGAATTATTTGTGCAGTGTTTAAAGTGTATAAAAAAAGAAAAAAGGATAGATTCTCTAATCTACCCTTTCCCTAAACCTAACTAACCTAACTAAACCAATAAAACTAATCAAACCTAACTTATGAAATGCGATATATGTCTTTGTGATAAATGTCTTTTTGTATTCTGATAACGTTACAAAGATATGCTGATGAGCACTAATCTGTGTTAACTGAATCTTAACTTTTGTGTTATAAAACATTAAATTATCATTCCAATAAAAGAACTGAAAGGATTTGAAGACCTCTTTAGATGATAAATATTAGTGATATAGTTTATAAAAAAGTACATTTTTTGCTTGTTAGCTTTCAGAAGACAAATAATACAAACAAATATTTCAGGGTAAGAAGCTATTGGCGGAATTGATTTTATACTATATTTATCGGATTGTAATAACCTCTAATCTTCAATAAAATGAAAGAATTGGTAACCCTCAAAAATGCAATGTTTCCGGAAGTATGATTAACTATTTCCGCGAAGGTCAGGGCAAAACCGTTCTTTTGGTTCATGGGATCACAACTTACTCATTTATATGGGCCGAAATATTTCATATATTAAAGCCTGATTTTGACGTGATTGCAGTTGATTTGCTTGGTTGCGAACGAAGTGAAGCAATCTTAACATGCATAATACCAATATAATGAGATTGCTTCGTGCCTCGCAATGACAGTATTTTGTAAGTTGCACATTATTAACAGTTTGCCAGCTGTCATAAAACTTGGTGTACTGGCAGGTATGGGGACTCGCAATGACGTGCTTTTAGACTTTTCGGAGCAGACTCGACCTTATTTTATTTTTTCGTTTTTCACACAACAAATGATGCGCAGCAAATGACAATTGAATGACAACCAAATGATCCAACTGCGACTGAACACTGATCACTTTAACAACTCCGGTATTTCCACCCAACTGCGTTTTGCCCAACTGTCGAGTCCTTTTTCGGCCAATTGCACCCCTTTTGCACCTTCGGGCAAATTCCACCTGAAAGGCTCATCTTACCACGTGTTTCAGAAACAGTTCCCATTCGGCTTTAAAAGCATTGTTCAAAGTACTGATCCGATGATGAAAATTATATTGCCCTGTTGTGACAAAGCATTTTTGCTCTTTTCATCAACCTTCATCTGATCAGGTTGCATCGAAGGAAAGTCATCGGATCAGTACTCGTAACAGACTGACTAATTGTATCTTTCTAAACGCATGGCCTTTATTTTATCATCGGTGAGATAATCTTCGAAGTCCATGTATTTGTCGATGGCTCCCTGAGGTGTCAGGTCGATCACCCGTGAACAAACGCTCTCGATGAATTCGTGGTCATGACCAGTCATCAAAACTTGTCCGGGATAGGTTTTCATATTGTTGTTGAAAGCCTGTATTGATTCCATGTCCAAATGGTTGGTTGGATGATCCAAAATCACGGTGTTCGGATGTGCCAGCATCATACGGGCAATCATGCAGCGCATTTTTTCGCCTCCTGACAGCACTTTCGCACTCTTTTGTAAATCATCGCCGGTGAACAACATTTTGCCCAGGTACTGACGTAAAAAGTTCTCACTGGTATCGTGTGAATATTTGCCCAGCCATTCGTAAAGCGTTTCGCTTTTGGTAAAGAAATCAGTAACATCGTTTGGAAGATAGGCAGTTGTAATTGTCACGCCCCACTCGAAAGTTCCGGAGGTAGGTTCAACCTGGCCGTTGATAATGTTGAAAAATGCTGAAATGGCGCGGTTTTCCTTTGCCAGAAATACCACTTTGTCGCCTTTCTCGATGGTAAAGGATATATTTTTAAACAACACTTCGCCATCCTGAACATACGACAGGTTTTCAACAGTCAGCACACGGTCGCCCGTAACGCGTTCCTGCTGGAAAATAATTCCGGGATAACGGCGTGTTGATGGCTCAATCTCCTCAATTTTAAGTTTTTCGAGCATTTTCTTGCGGCTGGTCGTTTGTTTCGACTTGGCTACGTTGGCACTGAAACGCTGAATGAATTCAAGCAATTCCTTCTTCTTTTCCTCCGCTTTTTTATTGGCATTTGATGCCTGACGAAGCGCCAACTGGCTCGATTCGTACCAGAAAGTATAGTTTCCGGAAAAAGCACGGATTTTTCCGAAGTCAATGTCAACCACATCGGTACAAACATTGTCTAAAAAGTGACGGTCATGCGAAACAACGATTACTGTGTTCTGGCAATTTGACAGATAGTTTTCAAGCCAAAGTACGGTTTCTAGGTCAAGGTCGTTGGTAGGCTCATCGAGCAAAAGGTTGTCTGGATTACCAAACAAGGCCTGGGCCAAAAGCACGCGGACTTTTTCCTTTCCATTGAGGTCTTTCATCAACGTGGAGTGCATTTCTTCTTTGATACCCAACCCACTTAGCAGATTGGCAGCGTCGCTTTCGGCATTGTATCCGTTCATGTTGGCAAAATCGTCTTCCAGTTTTGCGGCCAGATTTCCGTCAGCTTCAGTAAAATCAGCCTTGGAGTATAGCGCATCCTTTTCTTTCATGATACGGATCAGTCCGGTGTGACCCATCAGTACGGTATCGAGAACGGTGTATTCATCAAAAGCATGATGGTTCTGGTTAAGAACCGACAGACGTTCGCCCGGCCCCATCAAAACAGAACCACGGGTCGCATCCAGATCACCCGAAATTATCCGTAACAAGGTTGATTTTCCAGCGCCGTTTGCACCAATAACACCGTAGCAGTTGCCTGGCGTGAACTTTAAATTAACATCCGAAAACAAAGGTTTTTTCCCGAACTGAATTGATAAATTTGAAACCGTAATCATGAGCGTTGTATTTTATTTCAGGGGCGCAAAGGTAGTATAAACTTCGCGAAGAGAGACTTTTGGGAGTTAATAAATTATTAAAGATCATGTGATTGAAAAGACAGGGTCATTTGATTGTCAATTGCTTCGCGTCACATTAGTTGTAACGATTCATCTAATTTCAAGTGCATGACAACTTAATGACTTTCCATACTTTCTGTCATCAATCTTCCGGCACAAGCCCTCTTTGCCTCACTACTTCATAAACCAGCAAACCTGCGGCAACCGAAACGTTGAGCGATTCGATTTTGCCAAGGATCGGAATTTTTACGTGTTCGTCGGCAAGAGCCAGCAATCGTGGGTCGATACCAGTATCCTCAGAACCTAAAATGATGGCCATTGGTCCGGTGAGATTGGCGTTGGTATAAATAGCGGTAGATTTTTCGGTGGCAGCGATCAGCTTTAATCCTGAATCTTTCAGGAACGAAATGGTTTCCTTCAGGCTGCGTGTGCGGCAAACAGGCACCAAATGCAAAGCTCCGGCCGAAGTTTTAACGGCATCGGCATTGATCCTGGCCGAACCTTTGTCAGGAATTACAATGGCATTCACTCCGGCGCACTCGGCTGAGCGAACAATGGCACCGAAATTCCGCACATCGGTAACCTGATCAAGCACAAGTACCAATGGGGTTTTGCCTTCTTCGTATATTGCCGGAATAATATCTTCGATTCGCTGCAAGGCGACCGGCGAAATGAATGCCAGCACCCCCTGATGGTTTTTGCGCGATATCCGGTTAATTTTTTCAATCGGCACGTACTGAAAAGCAATCTGCCGAATGCGGATCAGGTCGAACATTTCTTTGAACAAATCACCAATCAATCCTTTTTTAATCAGGACTTTGTCAATCTCTTTTCCGGCCTGAATGGCTTCGATGACGGCGCGGATGCCAAAGATCAGATCGTCGGCAGGTTTATTTTCTTTGTTGTTGTACATGTCCTTTTTATTGATGTTTGATGTTTGAATTTGAAAATGTGTAAATTTGAAAATTCGGCAATTTGAAAATTACATTGTTCAATTGTCTAATTGTCTAATTTATTATTGCCACGTCTTTATCCTTGATATTTCTTCCAGTTCGTGGTGTAAAACTTCCCATTCATACATTCTGTGTTCCAGGTCCTTTTTCATCCGGTCGTATTTTGTGAAAATTTCAGGATCAGATCCATTTGTTTCGGCCAGCATACGATCCATTTTATCGATACTATTTTCCAGACCTGAGATTTCCTGCTCCGTTTTTTTAATATTCTTCTCGATGCGGCTGATATTTTTGTTGATTTCTTTGCGTTCTTCGAAGCTGACTTTTTCAACCTCCTCCACTTTTTGAACTTTAACTTCCTGGTTCGAATAAATCTCCTTTTTCTCCAACTCCTTCATCGATTCCATTTTCTTCCGGCGAAGGAAATCGTAAATGCCGCCAATATGTTGTTTTACTTTTTTGTCTTTGAATTCATACACGCAGTTTACCAATCCTTCCAGAAATTCACGGTCGTGCGATACCACGATCACAGTTCCGTCATAATCGATCAGTGCTTGCTTCAGGATTTCCTTTGAGCGGATATCGAGGTGGTTCGTCGGCTCATCGAGTACCAGCAAATTTACAGGTTCGAGCATGAGTTTTACCATTGCAAGGCGCGAGCGTTCCCCTCCTGAAAGTACCTGTACTTTTTTATCGGCATCGTCGCCCGAAAACATAAAACCACCAAGGATACTTCTTATTTTAGTCCTGATTTCGCCCACTGCAATCTGGTCGATGGTTTCAAAAACCGTCAAATCCGGATTGAGCCGTCTGGCCTGATCCTGTGCATAATAGCCGATTTTAACGTTGTGCCCCATCTTTAATTCACCTTCGTATTTGAGTTCGTTCAAAATGACCCGCGCAAGGGTAGTTTTCCCTTCACCATTTTTTCCCACAAAGGCAATTTTTTCGCCACGCTCAATAATGATGTCAATTTTGTTGAGCACATTGAGTTCGCCGTAGCTTTTTGTAAGCTCTTTGGCCTCGGCAACAATAGTTCCTGAGCGTAAAGCTGGCGGAAATTTGATTCGGAGGGCCGAATTGTCTTCATCGTCAACTTCAAGCCGGCCGAGCCGATCGAGGGTTTTAATACGCGACTGTACCTGAATCGCTTTGGTAGCCTGATAACGAAAACGTGAAATAAAACTTTCGGTATCTTCAATCATTTTCTGTTGATTGATGTATGCAGCCATCTGCTGTTCCTTCAGGTCTTTACGTAAAACCAGGTATCTTGAATAATTTGATTTAAAATCGTAAATGCGGCCAAGGGTAATTTCAACGGTACGGTTGGTCACAGCATCCAGAAAAGCCCTGTCGTGCGAAACAAGCGCCACTGCCCCGTTGTAACTTTTCAGAAAATCTTCAAGCCATTGAATCGACTCAATATCAAGGTGATTGGTAGGTTCATCAAGCAAAAATACATCCGGACGTTTCAGTAATATTTTTGCAAGTTCGATGCGCATTCGCCATCCACCGCTGAATTCAGAAGTTTGCCGGGTAAAATCCGTTCGCAGGAAACCAAGTCCGATGAGTGTTCTTTCTACTTCGGCTTCAAAATTATTGCCGCCAAGCATGTGGAAACGGTCGTTGAATTCGGTAACGTGATCGAGTAAACGATGATATTCTTCTGATTCGTAATCGGTGCGTGTGGCAATCGCATGGTTGATTTCTTCGATGCGGCGTTCCAAAGCCAGAATTTCCTCAAACGAAGTAACTGCTTCTTCAAAAACCGTACGTCCGTCAATAATCTCCATGTGCTGAGGTAAATAACCCAGACGAACATCGGTAGGAACCGAAACAACCCCGCTACTGGGCAATTGATGTCCTGCCAGAATTTTCAGGAGTGTTGATTTTCCAGCTCCGTTTTTGCCTACCAGACCAATCCTGTCTTTGGGACTTACCAACAATGAAATACCTTTAAACAACTCGAACCCGCCAAAACTAACAACCAATTGATCGACCGAAATCATAACTAATAAAATTGAGGGTGCAAAGATAGAAAAAAAAGAGGCTTGGAATCTTCTCCTTTTCAAATGCGTTTATCAGTTGATATTCAAGGATTTGATTAAAATATGTCATCGCTGTGCCCAAACACCCGCACTGCCATTGATTTGCTGCCATACTTGCACCGCTATGCGGCTAAAAACTTCATCTTAATTTACTTGCGAACTATTAATGCAATGACAAATAACCGACCTCTCCTGATTACTGCGACTGAACATTGACCACTTTTTCGCCTTTACCTTCGCCTTCTGATAATTTAATTACTTTTGCTGAAATTTTGAAAATCATGGGAAGAGGCCGGAAAATAAAGCCGTTTTTGGAAGGTGTTTTGATCACCGATATTGGTTCTGAAGGAAAAGCAATTGCACGCATAAATGAAATAGTCGTGTTTACCACGCATGTAATACCGGGCGATGTAGTTGATTTGCAGGTGACTAAAAAGCGCACCAAATACATGGAAGCCCGTGTGACACGTGTTATCACCGAATCGCCCGACCGTGTCCCTGCTTTTTGCGAACATTTTGAAGTGTGCGGTGGCTGCAAATGGCAGTTTCTTCCTTACGAAAAACAGCTTTTTTACAAGCAAAAACAGGTAGCCGATCAGTTGCAGCGAATCGGCCGGATTGAACTTCCTGAAATTACACCGATTTTAGGCTCCGCCAAAACCACTTTTTACCGCAATAAACTCGAATTCGGGTTCTCGAACAAACGCTGGCTGACTTACGAAGAAATTGGTACTGAAGGCAATGACATGAACAAAAATGCGCTCGGATTTCATGTTCCGGGCATGTTCGATAAAATCATCAACATCAACAAATGCTGGCTGCAGGGCGATCCGTCGAACCAAATCCGAAATTTCATCAAACAATACGCCAACGAGAATAAGCTTGAATTTCTCGATCGCCGCATTCAGGCCGGATTACTGCGCAACATCATCGTCCGCACTTCGTCCACCGGCGATGTGATGCTGATCGTGTGCTTTTTCAGCGAACAGGAGGAGAACCGCGAAAAGTTATTGGCCGCAATTGCAGCAGAATTTCCGCAGATCACTTCGCTGATGTATGTGATCAACGAAAAAGGGAATGATACTATAAATGATCAGAAAATAATTGTTTACAAAGGGAATGACCACATTCTGGAAGAAATGGAAGGCCTGAAATTCAAGATCGGACCGAAAAGTTTTTACCAGACCAACTCGGAACAGGCATACGAGTTGTACAAAGTAGCCCGCGATTTTGCCGGATTGAAAGGTGACGAAGTAGTCTATGATTTATATACCGGAACCGGGACCATCGCCAATTTTATTGCCCAGAATGTGCAGAAAGTAGTTGGTATAGAGTATGTTCCTGAAGCTATTGAAGATGCGCACGTAAATTCAGTATTGAACGGAATCGAAAACACCAGCTTTTTTGCCGGTGATATGAAGAAAATTCTGACCAGCGATTTTATTGCCCAAAACGGTCGCCCTGATGTGATTATTACCGATCCGCCACGTGCCGGAATGGACGAAGATGTGGTGAAAACCATTCTTGAAGCCGCTCCCGAAAAAGTGGTGTATGTAAGCTGTAACCCTGGAACCCAGGCCCGCGACCTTGCGTTGATGGACGAATTCTATAAGGTTACCCGAATTCAACCAGTTGATATGTTTCCACATACCCACCATGTTGAAAATGTGGTTTTGCTGGAACGGAGAGGGGATCAGTAAGAAGCAAGTGCTTTAATACCCGGCAATCAATGAATCATAAGGAATGTTCATTTTCTCATGAAGATTACGAATCATTTGAATATTCAATTTTCGTTTTTTGCTGAAAATCTCTGAGACCCTGCTTTTATATCCAAGAACCTCTGCCAAATCTTTTTTTGTCATTTCCATTTGTTTCATCCTGAACAATATGGCTTCTATCGGATCCGGAGCATCAATAGAAATAGTTACCAAACTGGTAACTGCGAATTTTAAATATTTCACTACTTTTAGCCCCTGTTTATCAATCGTTAAAAAATCAATCATGTCGAAAGAATATACCACTGACTTTCATGTCGATTTCGGGCCTGACGGACAAAAACTGATGCCAGTTGTAACACAAGATGCCAGGACCAAAGATGTACTGATCCTTTCATTTGTTAACAAAGAAGCATATCAGGAAACGGTGCGTAGCGGATATGCCACCTATTGGAGCCGTAGCCGTAACGAGTTGTGGAAAAAAGGATTAACCAGCGGCGATATGCTTCACATCGAAGAAATTCGTGTAAACTGTGAGCAAAATTCCTTTTTATTTTTGGTTATACCCGAAGGCAAAGGCGCCTGTCACGCCAAGAAAGAGGACGGATTACCATACCACTCGTGCTATTATCGCAAGATAAATGAGAATGGCACACTTCAAATTGTAGAAAATAACGCATAATGCAAAACACAAAATTAATCATAGGGATGCCGGCCGGATCGCTGGCCAATTCAAGCAGGGGTGGAAACCTAATCAAACTACTCGAAGATTCGGGCTTTGAAACTTCAGGATACGAAGAAGGTGGCCCAACCAACTTTAAAACCGTTAACTTCCTTTATGGATGGGATGGCAGGCCACAAGAGTTCAGCTCACAACTGGCATTGCATGAACTGGATGTTGCCATTGCCGGCGATGACTGGATCGAAGAGCGGATCATTGAATTCAGATTGGAATACAATACCGAAATCAAATTGGAAAAGGTGTTGCCCCTAAATCGTGGTGGTGTCCGTCTGGTAGGAATCGTGAAAGGCGATATCCCATTCGATACGACAGAAGATTACCTGCGAGACCTTGTTTCTAAGAAAAGCCTGATCACAGTGGTGGCCGAAATGCCATACCTTGCATTGAATTGGGTACGCGAAAGCCTCCAGAAAATTGGCAAACTGGAAGAATTCAACGACTTTTCGGTGCAGAAATACAAATCGCCTTCACGAATCGAAAAGGGTGTATTGATCTATGAAACATGGGGAAAAACCGAATCGAAAGTACTCCACAATGGAGCTGATTTTGGATTGGAAATTACCCAAAGCGGCAGTGCAATCCGCAATTATGGGCTGAAAATACTGGAAACCGTTTACAAATCGCAAACCAGTATCTGGATAAACCCTGCAATGTTAGAGAATGAAGAAAAGAAGGGACTTCTTGAAATGTTCCTATTAAATATTTACGGATCGATCAATGCCGAGAATAAAGTTTTGGTGACTTTCAACGTTAAAAATACCAACCGCGAGGCCATTGAAACCTATATGAACGACAACAACCTTTTTGCAGATGAACCCACCATGAGCATGGGAAAAACATATACCGTTTACAACATTCAGGTGGATACATCGGGGGGCAAAGTTCCTTTGGCCATGGTACGTTACCAATTGGCCAAACTGGGTGCAACCAACATCGATACACTGCCTATCCAGTCGTCGATCCAAAGCATCAATGCCATCAAATTGTAAGTATCTTATAGAAGTGCCACCAATTGTTCAATGGAAGCCATATCTCTGATATTGCCATCGGCATTTGGATTTTCAGTTCTCCATTGTTGGGCAGTTTTCCCAAAAAGAGCCACATTCAACATATCGGCTTCGTTGGCATATACAAAATTGTGTTCTCAATCCATCGTTTCGGGGTTAATGAGAAACTGTTTAAACCTGCCTGTATTATTAGTTATCTTTGAAAAAAAACTAAGTTTACAAACAGAACGGCTAAAACCAATAAACTTGCAGATCATGGCAAATCTTTCACAGGCTTTAAGGCTTTACATAACCATCCGCACATTGGCCGGAATGCCTGATCATCTGAAAAATGATACGAAAACGATCTTTCTTCAGATTGCTGATGTGTGTTGCTTTTTTAATGCTTCGCACAAAGTTAACTTCGGTTCAGAAGAGTTACCTACAAATTTCAACGACGTAAAAATGATTCCGGCCAAATTAAAAGGAAGTTTTACTTATGCGGAGAAAACGCCTTCGCTGTATGCCAAAACCAGCCTTACATTCGACTATTTAAATAATTAAAACTGCATAATCAACCTAAAACCAACATTTAATGAAACGATCCAAATTATTTGGCCTTTTGCTTCTTGTGCTGATTGCCATTCAAACTCAGGCTCAACAGAGTCAATCCATTAATATTCAATGCGAACACATGGTCAATCCGATCGGGATTGATGCTGCTTCTCCCCGACTGAAATGGCAAATGAATGATAACAGGCAGGGTGCATTGCAAACTGCTTACCAGATTATTGCCGGAACTGATTCGGCAAAGGTTTCAAAAGGAAAAGGCAATATGTGGGACAGCCGGAAAACGCAAGGTGCCGGGATGTTGGAAAACTATCAGGGAAAACCGCTTCAGCCGTTTACCAAATATTTCTGGACAGTGCGGATCTGGGATCAAAATGGCAAAGCAAGTTCGTTGGCAAAAGTGGCCAGTTTCGAAACCGGCATGATGCAAATGGCTAATTGGAAAGGTACATGGATTTCAGATTCGGAAGACATCGACTTAAAACCGGCCCCTTATTTCAGGAAAAATTTCCAGCCTTCAGGAAAAATAAAGAAAGCACGCATTTATATTGCAGCCGCGGGCTTGTACGAACTTTTCATAAACGGCAAACGACTGGGCGATCACAGGCTCGACCCGATGTACACCCGTTTCGACCGGCGGACTTTATATGTGGCTTACGATGTAACTTCAATGCTCAATTCAAACTCGAACGCAATTGGTGTGCTGCTCGGAAACGGCTGGTACAACCATCAGTCAACCGCTGTTTGGGATTTTGATAAAGCGCCGTGGCGTGCCCGTCCGAAGTTTTGCCTCGATTTGAGAATTACCTATAAAAATGGCGACGAAGAAGTCATTGTATCAGGCACAGACTGGAAAACCTCGCTTAGCCCGATTATTTTAAACAGCATTTATACAGCAGAACACCAGGATGCACGGCTGAACCAACCCGGATGGAACATGCCTGGTTTTGATGAATCGAAGTGGAAAAATGCCATTCGGGTTGAAGTGCCTTCGAAAAATATCGTGGCACAGGTTTTACATCCTATCAGGAATACCCAAGAAATTACGCCGGTCAGCATGAACAAAGCAAACAACAAGAAGTACATATTCGACCTGGGCAAAAACATTTCAGGAGTAAGCCGGATAAGCTTAAAAGGAGAAAAAGGCACGACCTTGCGCTTGAAACATGGAGAAATTCTTGACAAAGAGGGCAATTTAGATATGTCGAACATAGATATTCATTACCGGCCAACCGATGACAAAGATCCGTTTCAAACCGACATTTACATATTGAATGGCGAAGGCGTTGAAACGTTCGTTCCGCATTTCAATTACAAAGGTTTTCAGTATGTTGAAGTAACAAGCGACCAGCCAATTGAACTGACCAAAGAAAGTTTGACCGGGATTTTTATGCACAGCGATGTTCCGCCGGTTGGTAAATTGAGCAGTTCGAACACAACTTTGAACAAACTTTGGGCAGCAACGAACAGTTCCTATCTGGCAAATCTTTTTGGTTACCCGACCGACTGCCCTCAGCGCGAAAAGAATGGATGGACGGGAGATGCGCACATCGCCATTGAAACCGGTCTGTACAATTTCGATGGAATTACCGTTTACGAAAAATGGTTGGCCGACCACCGCGACGAGCAGCAGCCCAACGGAGTTTTGCCCGCAATTATTCCAACCGGAGGCTGGGGATACACCTGGGCAAATGGCCCCGACTGGACCAGCACCATCGCCATTATTCCCTGGAACATTTACCTGTTTTATGGCGATTCGAAATTGCTGGCCGATTGTTACGAAAATATCAAACTGTATGTTGACCACATTTCTGGAATCAGTCCGGATGGCCTGACAGATTGGGGTTTGGGCGATTGGGTGCCGGTAAAATCGAAGGCCCCGAAAGAACTGACTTCTTCCATTTATTACTTTGTGGATGCTGATATCCTGGCAAAAGCGGCCAAAATATTGAAACATGAAGCTGATTACCAGAAATATTCGGCTTTGGCAACTAAAATTGCGGCGGCGATTAATGACAAATACCTGAACCAGAAAACGGGAATATACGCGACAGGCTTACAAACTGAACTTAGTGCTCCGCTCTTCTGGGGTATCGTTCCTGAAAATATGAAGGCAAAAGTGGCTGAAAACCTTGCCAGTCGGGTAATTGCTGACAACAAACACGTTGATGTCGGTTTGCTTGGATCGAAAACCATTTTAAACGCACTAAGCGAAAATGGCTATTCAGATTTGGCTTATGAAGTTGCTTCACAGGAAACATTTCCGTCGTGGGGATATTGGATTTCAAAAGGGGCAACCACCTTGTACGAAAACTGGCAAATTGAAGGACAATCAGATCTTTCGAGAAACCATATCATGTTTGGCGAAATTGGGGCATGGTATTACAAAGCATTGGGCGGGATAAAACCGGATGCCGCCCAACCCGGATTTAAAAACATCTTGCTTGAACCTCATTTTGTGAAGGGATTGGATTCCTTCCAGACCAGCCATGCCGGACCTTATGGCGATATTCAATCGTCATGGAAACGCGATGGGAACACGGTTGTTTATCAGGTTGTAATTCCGGCCAACAGTTCGGCAAGCTTACAACTTTCAGGAAAAAAGATTAGCATGGATGGTAAAGTGGTTTATACCAAATCTCAAGACAATAGTGCAGATTATACCACCAATCTTACCACCGGAACTTATGAGTTTGTGGTAAGCCAATAATGCTTTAAACACGATGAGGTTGGAAAAGCATTCTTCGCAAATTCATGCTACAACATATTCCCGATCTTTATCCCGAAATAAATCGTTCTGGGTTGGGTTGGACCATACATGTATGCCGGGTCGCGGTCAATTCCGCTGTCAAAATCAGACTGATACGAATTGAAAATATTCTTTATTCCACCCAGAAACTGAAGTTTTGCACCGTTCAGTTTCACGGTGTAACTAAGCTTTGATCCCCAGTCGAAAAAAGAATCAGATCGGTGCAATTCGCCCAAATACGGATCTGCCAGCGGGCCAAAGTAAGGAACCAGCATTTTTCCGGTATAGTTTCCGGTGGCCGACAGGCAGAAATCTTTCAGGAAATCCCAGTCCAAAGCAAAGAATCCATAGTTGTCGGGAGTCCTGAAAAACCGGCGTTCGTTAAATTCCTGCGGATTGTCGTATTTTGAAGTTTGGACGGTGAAGCCCGAAGTCAGCGAAAAATCGGCTGCCGGTTTAAGTTTCAGCTCAATGTTGACACCCTGAACAGCGGCTCCGCCTTTGGCATTTTTACGGGTATATAAAACGGTTCCGTTTTCATCGGGAGTGCCAATTTCGTTCACAAACGGGTCGTCAAGCCGGGTATAAAAACCTTCGAGCAACAAACCGGTGTGTACATTGCCAATCAGCTTGTTAAAGTCGAGCGACAGCATCACACTGTGACTGGTTTCCTGTTTCAGGTTCGGGTCGTTTACGTTAATTACCTGGCGCGAACCGGAAGTCTCGATGTGCAAATCTTCATCGAAAATCTGCGGGGCGCGGTATCCCTGCGAGTAACTGGCCCTTGCCTGAAGCGATTCTGTAAGTTCCTGCATCAGGCTGATCCGTGGGCTAAATACATTTCCGGTTTTCTTATTTGCCGGTTTGGCGTAATCTTCAATTTTGTAGGTATCGAACCGCCCTCCCGCAGTCAGCTTCGTTTTGTTGAATTTCAGTCCGTACTGCGCAAACATTCCGGTGGTAACCGTTGACTGATCAGCTACAAGCGTGTTTTCGGTGTGCGGGATTTTTACGATTTGGCCATCAATGATTACAGCGTTTTCATAATCCGGATAACCCATTTTTTTGTCGGTCAGGAAACCACCGGTGTTTTCAATTCCGGCAATCAGGCTTGAGTTTCCGAACATGGCTTTGTATTGCGCTCCAACATTGTATGTTTTGTCTTTCGAATTGCCATAATCGCTCAGCGATTGGTTGGCGCCGTAATACGAATCGCGGTTCAGGAATTGGCCTGAAGCGTACGCCGAAAGCAGGTCGAATTCGCGGAAAAACTGGTCGTAGGTAATGGCCACGGTTTTAATGTCGTGCTCAACAGCTTCGGCCACATCGCGCTCGTGGAGCAGATACTCGTGTTTATTACCGCCAGCGCGTTCTTCCTTGATATTGAAAAAGTCGATGGCCATTTTACTACGATGCCCAAACCGGTGGAAAAACCGCGAGCCCACCGTAATGTTTTTCAATAGCGAAATTTCCGAAAAACCATCGCCATTGGCATCGAACATTTGGCGCTCGCGCGAAAAACCATAAACGGCCACTCCCGTTTTGCGGTCGTCGGAAACGAGGGAAGTATTGAAATTGACCGAATAATCGGCTGCCGAACCTCCTGAATTATTCAGCCCAACACCGGTGAATCCGGTATTGGCACCAATTTCGTACGAGTTGGTCAACGGATCTTTCAGGATAATATTGATGGTTCCGGCAATGGCATTTCCGCCGAAGAGGGCCGAACTGCCGCCACGAACCACTTCCACGCGTTCTATCATGTTCGAAGGAATCAGTTCCAGTCCGTAAACTCCTGCCAATCCGCTGAAAATAGGACGGCTGTTGATCAGGATTTGTGAATACGGGCCTTCCATTCCGTTCATTCGCACCTGAGTGAAACCGCAGTTCTGGCAGTTGTTTTCGAGCCTGAGACCGGGACAAAAGTTAAGCCCGTCGCCCAATGTGGCAGATTGTGTGGTGTTGAAAAGTTTGGACGAAATGGTGTTGACGATCATCGGAGCATCGGTTCGTTTTTGTTCGCTCCGGTCCGATGAAACAATTACTTCCGTTATGTTAAAAACATCTTCTTCGAGGCTGAATTTAACTTCGACCGTTTTCCCAAATTCAACAATTACAGGTTTTTCCTGGGTTTTATAGCCCAAACTGTTCGCTACCAGCAAGTAAGCTCCGGGAGGACAATTGACAAGTTGAAAGTGGCCGGTTTCATCGGTTAAAGTTCCGATAGTTGTGCCTTTCAGGCTTATGTTGGCGTAGGGTAAATGAGAACCATTGTTGGTAACATGGCCAACAATATTGGCATCGGTTTTGGTTTTTTGGGCAAAGCTGATAGCAGTAACTGACATGATTAGTCCTGTCAGCATGACGATTATTTTGTGCATGTTATTAGTTGATGTATTAACAGGGCAAGTACATTCAATCATTTAAAATGAATGTTTAACTCCTTGTTAATTGATTTTTTTTTGGGATTTTGAACTATTCTTCTGGAAATGCTATTTGAAAAATACTACAGGAGGAGCACGGTATCTGGTATTTGAAAAGTATTCAGGAGCAATTTGGGTTATGCCTGAAATAAATTCTGTTGTTCTGGTGGATCTAATCATGCAACAAAGGTAACCTGATTCCGGATAATGGAAATCCCTATTTGTTGGGATATTCTATTCATTTTTCTGAAAAAATAACCTGGAAAAGATTATTAAATCTGTAAAAGCCTGTTGCTTTTTTTCCTGAAGTTTCATCAGAACTGGTAAATGGTCGGGTTTGGCCTTTTAAAACCAACTGACCCACATGGCTTTCGCTCAATTTTTTATCCTGAAGTTCAAACGGGACGCGGAGTTTGCAGCCTCCCCTGAAATTGGTGCAGCCCCATGCAGTATTTCCTTTCACGATCTCGCCAACTTTACACGAAGGGCAAATCAGCATTTCGGGTCCAGCTTCTGCAAAATTGATTTTAAAGTCGGAAGAGAGTTCGAGAAAGCCATCCACCGTTTCGTTTTCCTGTTTAAAACCTTTTATGAGCGTTGTTTTTCCTTTTTCGGCCAGCCTTTTAATTTGTGCTTCGGTGAGCTTTTTGTCCATAAATTCGAATGGAATGATAAACCGGCATCCATCTTTCCAGGTAGAACAACCCCAAGCATTTTTGCCTTTTTTGAGTGTTCCTTTTTTGCAGGCCGGGCAGATTGTTTCCTGCGGTTCGGCTGGTGCAGCTTTTTCTTTTTTCTCCGGAACGACAGGTTCTTCAGGAGCGAGCGCAATCACTCTTCGGGGCGAATGTTTCACCTGATCGACCACCTCTGCAACCATTTGTTTCATTTCGTCCATAAAAAGTGAAACTTCGTATTTTCCTGATTCGATCAATCGTAGTTTCTTCTCCCACTGACCGGTCAGTTCAGCCGATTTCAGCAATTCGTTTTCAATGCTGTCAATCAGGTCTATTCCGGTTTGGGTGGCAACTAATTTTTTGCCCTCCTTCTTCACGTATTTTCTCCTGAAAAGCGTTTCTATAATGTTGGCACGGGTAGAAGGGCGGCCAATGCCGTTTTCTTTCATCAGTTCGCGCAATTCTTCATCATCCACACTTTTTCCGGCGGTTTCCATGGCGCGGAGCAACGTTGCTTCCGTCAGATATTTAGGCGGTTGTGTATATTTTTCAAGCAATCCGGGTTCGTGTGGCCCGTGTTCTCCGGTAACAAAAATCGGCAAAATGTTTTCATCGCCCTGGACCGGATTTTTGTCGTTCATATAAACGGTACGCCATCCGGGGTATAGAATCTGTTTTCCGGTTGCTTTAAAATCGTGTTGCCCAACTTTGGCCTCCACCGTAGTATTGGAAACTTTACAATCAGGATAAAATACTGATATAAATCGTTTTGTGACCATATCGAACACCTGTTTTTCCTCTTTGGTCAGGTCAAGCCGCGTTTGCCCTGTTGGGATGATGGCATGGTGATCGGTAATCTTCTTATCGTCGAAAACCTTGGTTGTTTTGCGGATTGGTTTTCCCTGAAGCAAAGGTTCAGTAAGCGTTTCGTAACCTTTCAATTGTTTCAGGATACCCGGAACTTTGGGATAAATGTCTTCAGAAAGGTAAGTGGTGTCAACACGCGGATAGGTAGTTAGCTTTTTTTCGTAGAGTGATTGAATTGTTCGCAGTGTCTCATCAGCGCTCATGCCGTATTTCCTGTTGCAATCCACCTGAAGCGAGGTCAGGTCGAACAGGCGCAAAGGTTGCTCGATGCTGTTCTTTGTTTCGATCTTGCCAATTTCCAGATCGAAATGACTAATTCCTTCAAGTACCTGTGCAGCATCTTCACGGTTCTGAAATCGTCCTGAGGCGGCTGAAAAGGTGGTTTCGCGGTAAATAGTTTTGATCTCGAAATACGGTTCAGGCTTAAAAGCATCGATCTCTTTCTGGCGGTTGACGATCAGGGCAAGTGTGGGGGTTTGGACCCTTCCGATTGAAAGTACCTGTTTGTTCTGGCCGTATTTCAGGGTATATAATCTGGTGGCATTCATTCCGAGCAGCCAGTCGCCAATGGCGCGTGCACTTCCGGCGGCATAAAGGTTATCGAACTTTCCTCCTGGCTGCAACTTAGTAAAACCTTCGCGGATGGCTTCTTCGGTGAGCGACGAAATCCACAATCGTTTTACCGGAGCGGTACATTTGGCCATGGTCATCACCCATCGCTGGATCAATTCACCTTCCTGGCCCGCATCACCACAGTTTATAACCTCTTCGGCTGTTGACATTAGTTTTTCGATGATGGCGAACTGTTTTTTTACCCCTTCGTTCTCAATAACTTTAATTCCGAATTTAGCCGGAATCATGGGTAGATGGTGCAGTGACCATGATTTCCACAGATTGGTATAGTCATTGGGTTCTTTCAGGGCACACAAATGCCCGAATGTCCAGGTAACCTGGTATCCATTTCCTTCGAAATAGCCATCCCTACGGCCATTTGCGCCAATTATCTGGGCCAGTTCTTTGGCTACACTGGGTTTTTCTGCAATGCAAACTTTCATTCGAAATCAGGTTCAAAGTTTCAGGTTTGGCCTTTGAATTGGATATTGATTATTATTGCGGTGCGCTGCACCTAATAAATAGAGTCGATTATAGTAGCCTTAGGTGCAGAGCGCCGTGATATTCATGATTCATTCTTTATTCCGAAATCAGCAGCCGTGTTCCATTTTCTTCCAATACAATCATCCGTTTTTTGTACAACGTGCCAATGGCAGCTTTAAAGTTTTTCTTGCTGAATTTGAATACCTTATATATTTCTTCAGGAGAACTCTTATCGGTCAAGGGCAAAAATCCTTCGTGCTTTTGAAGTTCTTTGATGATCCTGTCGGCAAATTCGCTGATTTTTTCGTAACCTGATTTTACCAGACAAAGGTCAATTTTGCCGTCAGTCCTGATTTTTTTAATGAATCCCGGAATTTTAGCGCCCGGATTGAGTGGTTGAAAAACCTCGTTTTTATAAATGATTCCGAGGTGACTGTTGTCGATAATTGCATTGTAGCCCAAATCGGTTTCATTCACAATAATCAGGTCAACTTCCTCATCAACATCATAATCGACCGGAATATTATCCAGATAATTTTCGATTTTCGATGAAGCCGCAATACGTTTGGTGTTGGTATCAACATACACATAAACCAGGTATTTTTTGCCCTCTTCCATTGGCTGGCGCTGCTCACGGAAGGGAACAAACAAATCTTTTGGCAATCCCCAATTCAGGAAAGCTCCGACCGGAGTTACCGCAACCACTTCGAGCAAAGCGAACTCCTCGACCATCGCCAATGGTTTTTCGGTCGTTGCAACCAAACGATCCTCAGAATCGAGATAAATAAACGCATCGATCGTATCTTCAGGTTGTGTTCCCGCCGGAACATAGCGTTTTGGCATAAGGATTTCGCCCAAATCGCCACCATCGAGGTAAATACCAAAATCCACTTCTTTCACCACATACAAGTGATTTATTTTTCCTATTTCAGTCATATTTCGAGATTTATTCCCAGCCCGAAGCCAGAATATCGGCAATGTGGATGGTTTTGATGGGCAAATTGTTTTTCAGTATGTATGCTTCGAGGTTCATTATGCACGACGATTCGGTGGAAATGATGTATTCGGCACCGGTTTTCAGCGCATGTTCTACCTTCTGTTCGGTCATGGCAGTTGAAATGGCGGTAAATTTCGCCGCGAAAGTTCCACCAAATCCGCAGCAGGTTTCCGTGTCTTCCATTTCAACAAGTTCAAGGCCTTTTACTTTCGAGAGCAAAAGGCGCGGTTCCTCGCGGATTCCGTATTCGCGCAAAGCTGTACATGCATCGTGGTAACAGACTTTGTGCGGAAATTCAGCTCCAAAATCGGTAAAATGCAAATGATTGACCAAGTAATCGGTCAGTTCAAAAAGGTTACGGTTGAGTCGTTGGTAATCTTCAAACCCGGCCTGCCCCGATTTAAATAAATCAGGATAGTAATTTTTAATAAACCCGGTGCACGAAGCCGAAGGGCTGATAATATGCCTTTCGCTCGGAAAATCGCGGATAAATTTATTCGCAAGCGTTTTGGTTTCGTCCCAGTAACCGCTGTTAAATGCAGGCTGTCCGCAGCATGTTTGTTCCGGATTGTAATTCACATCCAAGCCAGCTTTTCGTAGTAGTTTTACCGTATTAAAAGCAGTATCAGGATAAATCTGATCGATAAAACAAGGTATAAAAAGATCGACAATCATAATCGTTCGTATTTGCGTTGAAGATACCAAAGACTTTCCTTAAAACAAAAAAGCTGCCCGAAAGAGCAGCTTTTGCACGGGAGGAGCGACTCGAACGCCCGACACCTGGTTTTGGAGACCAGTGCTCTACCAACTGAGCTACACCCGTATCCTTTTTTGCGATGGCAAATATAGCAATTTGTTTTATACAACCTAAAGAAAATCATTCCTGAAACTTAAAATGCAGCCGAATTCAGTCTTTTATACTGACAGAAAACAGGTGACATTTTAATAATCAAAAGAATAAAGGAGTCCAATTTTAATCAGGATTTAAAAAAAAATCAAAAATCTGCATTCCAAATGTTCCCGGCAGACCCAAATAGGGACAACATATTTGCAAATGTCACAAATTATTCAGCAAATTTACTTAGGGTAACGGCTCCTCTTTTCGGATAAAAAGACTAGTTTCGC
>JANONW010000057.1:0-1892 GCA_031421065.1 Prolixibacteraceae bacterium | reverse complement strand
TTATCACAAGTCGGTTATCAATTACATCCTTCATAATCCAATATTTGAGGTTCCGAACTTTCATTTCTTAGTTTTTTATCTTTAGTGGCCGACTTTAATATTTAGAAACCCGTATTTGCCTTTATTTTGTTGAACCTCTACGAGGTACTCCTATATAACTCTTTTTAATGCCCTGACAAACAGAACTATACATTTTGATTTTAGGATGCTTGTTTTAGTCGTGCTAATTGCTTTTCCAATCTCATAATCTTATCTTGTTTGTAATTTTCGTGATTATCATTTACCATTACTACATTGTATTCGGTTTTGTTGAGTAGCATGGAGTAAATAATTCTTGCTAATTTGTGCGCCGTATTTAATGTTGCACCTCTTCCACCAAGCTTTCCTCGCATTCTGCGATGGTAATCCCCAATGGGTGTCTTGTTTGTTGATAAACATGACGCTGCCTGTCTTAAGTATTGGCCTGCTTTGTTTCTTTTTTTCATTAATTTGCTGCTGACGATTTTCCCACCTGTAATTTTTGTGTTTGGTGTCAAATTCAGCCAAGCGGCAAAGTGCTTTGCGCTTTTCCACTTGCTCATATCTACACCAACTTCAGAAATAAATTCAAGTGCTGTGACATCGCTTATTCCAGGTATTTGGCACAGATCAACCCCCGCAATTGCCTTTAGATATGTAGAAACGGAAAAGTCAAATTGATTTTTCTTTCCCTTGGGTTTTGCTTTTTTCTTTTTTTTTGGATTGTCCTCCAAGCAAGTAATGTCGCCTTGATTTACTATTGCAACTTGTTTCAATAATTGCCCTTGTATTTTCACCTCGCAACTTTTGATTTGTGCCTGATGAAATTCATAATTTTCAACCGCTTGCTCTAACATAAAAAGATACTCATCCCTCCAAATGCCTTCCAATGACTTGATTATATCTTCTTCAGTGGCTTTGATTCTTGGATCGCGAAGCCTGCTTAGAATAACAGGGTTTCTTTCTCCTGCTAAAATCGCTTTAACCATATTCATTCCTGTTTTGCCCAATATGTCACTGATTACGGTATGAATTTTCAGGTTCATTAGCTCCAGCGCCTTTTGCATACGTCTTACGGCATCCGAACTCAACGATATTAGATTTTTCCGTTGACGGGTATAGCTCCTTAATAAACGAATTTCATTCTCTGGCTGAAAACTTTTTTGCAACAACCCACAAGTGTGAAGCTTTTGAATCCAAATTGCATCCGTGTCATCTTTCTTTCGTCCGGTCACATTTTTTACGTGCGAAGCATTTACTAAATAAGGTTCTATTCCAGCTTCTTCCAACAAAAGGTAAAGAGCAAGCCAATACACACCGGTACTTTCCATTGCTGCGGTGGTAATACCGTTGATTTTCAAATAATCTACAATCTCATGCAGATCGCACGTAAATGCCGAAGTGGTTTTTACTTCGTGACCACCAGTGCCATCGCTAATTGCCGTACAATGCATAGTGTCTCCAATGTCGATGCCGGCTGCATGGGGATTAAATACGGGTAAACCGGTACCCATTTTTACTACACTGTTTTTTTCTGACTTTTTTTTCATAACTTTGCTATTCTATTTGTAAAATAAAATAGCGCATAAGAGCACTTATAATCTGAAATTGGTCTCCTATACGGTGTTTAGACTAAATGCCTAACAGCCAATTAAAATTTCAAAAAAGTGCCCCGAACCAAACTCTTTATGGGAATATAACTACCAAGAAATAACAGGTTTCTTATGCGCTATTGTTTTGCAAAGTTATCTGTTTTTTTGTTGGAGTGTTCAAACCACTACAGGGTACTATTTCAATACAAAAACCCAAAAAGCCAGAGCGGAATCTTATTCTGATACGCATATTCGATATTGTCGGCGGCTATGTATGAGTTT
>JANONW010000056.1:0-32039 GCA_031421065.1 Prolixibacteraceae bacterium | reverse complement strand
CATCAGGGAATTGATGCCGTTGTTACCCAAACTGGATGCATGGGTTACTGCTATGCCGAACCAACTATCGAACTGACTATTCCGGGAAAACTACCTGTGGTTTATGGTTTTGTAACAAGGACCAAAGCGCAGGAAATCATTGAAAAACACATCAAACTCAACGAAATGGTTGACGGGATTATTCCGATAGCCTATTCAACAATCGAAAACCATTAAAATCAAACGGACAATTATGGCCGAATACAATATGCATATCCTTGTTTGCGGGGGAACCGGGTGCAAGGCTTCGCAATGTGAACTGATCAAATCGAATTTTAAAAGCCGGCTCAATGAGTTTGGGCTTTCCGATGAAATTCAGATTATCCTGACCGGCTGTTTCGGGTTCTGCGAAAAAGGCCCTATCGTGAAAATTTTGCCAGATAACACTTTCTACACACAGGTAACTCCTGAAGATGTGGCTGAAATTGTTGAGGAACATATTATTAAAGGCAGGAAGGTAGAGCGTTTGCTGTACCGCGATCCTGAAACTCACGAGTTGGTTGCCGATTCGAAGGGAATGGATTTTTACAAAAAACAGATTCGAATTGCTTTGCGCAACTGCGGTTTTATCAATCCTGAAAATATTGAAGAATACATCGGCCGCGATGGTTATGCAGCTCTCGGAACCTGTCTTTCAGAAAAAACACCGGACCAGGTGATTGGAATGATCAAAGATTCGGGGCTGCGAGGACGTGGCGGCGGTGGTTTCCCAACTGGGCTGAAATGGGAATTGACCCGAAAATCAGTTAGCGATCAGAAATACGTGGTTTGTAATGCCGACGAAGGCGACCCAGGTGCATTTATGGACCGCTCGATTTTAGAAGGCGACCCTCATTCGGTTCTCGAAGCAATGGCCATTTGCGGATATTGCATTGGTGCCGACAAAGGGTTGGTTTACATCAGGGCCGAATATCCCTTGGCCATCGAAAGGTTGAAGATTGCCATCAACCAGGCCCGCGATTATGGTTTGCTTGGTGACGACATTTTGGGCACAGGTTTTAATTTTGATGTTGAAATCCGTTATGGGGCCGGGGCTTTTGTTTGCGGCGAAGAAACTGCACTGATCCATTCGATGGAAGGGAAACGTGGAGAACCCACTGTCAAGCCTCCGTTCCCTGCTGAAAAAGGATACAACGGCAAACCAACCAACGTGAACAATGTGGAAACATTTGCCAACATTCCGGTCATCATTAATAAAGGTGCCGAATGGTTCGCTTCAATCGGAACTGAAAAATCAAAGGGAACCAAAGTATTTGCACTTGCTGGAAAGATCAATAATGTTGGCTTGATTGAAGTTCCGATGGGAATTACCCTTCGCGAAATCATTTACGATATTGGTGGCGGGATCAAAGATGGCCGCGAATTCAAGGCTGTTCAAACCGGAGGGCCATCAGGAGGTTGTCTCACCAAATCATTTTTGGATACTCCCATCGATTACGATAATCTGGTAGCGGCCGGTTCAATGATGGGTTCAGGAGGAATGATCGTACTTGATCACACGGATTGTATGGTGGCCATTGCCAAATTTTACCTTGAATTTACCCTTGACGAATCGTGCGGAAAGTGCGCCCCATGCCGGATCGGAAATAAACGGCTGCACGAAATACTCAAAAAAATCACTGACGGCAATGGCACAAAGGAAGATCTTAATAGATTGAGGTTGTTAAGTAATGTAATTAAAGATACTTCCCTTTGTGGCCTAGGACAAACATCGCCCAATCCTGTACTTTCAACGCTTGACCATTTCTACGATGAATATCTTGCCCATGTCACTTCCGCTTCTTGTCCGGCCGGGCAGTGTAAAGCATTGATGCGCTATTTAATTGATGAAGAAAGATGCACAGGCTGTACGCTGTGCTTCAGGAATTGTCCGGTGGGAGCTATTTCAGGAGAAAGACGTGCCCCACATTACATCGACCAGTCTTTGTGCATCAAGTGCGGTGTGTGTCTTGAAAAATGCAAGTTTGATGCTGTATTAACCGCATAAAAAGTATCCTATATGGAAATGATAAACCTTACAATAGATAATAAACCGGTAGTCGTCCGCAAAGGTACTACTGTGCTGAAAGCGGCTTCGAGCATCGGTATCGATATCCCGACACTTTGCTACATGAAGCTGGACGATATGAACATCGAGAATAAACCGGGAGGTTGCCGGGTCTGTGTGGTCGAGGTCAAAGGCCGCAGAAATCTGGCCCCCGCTTGTTGTACCGAAGCATCCGAAGGAATGGAAGTGCATACCCATACCATCAGGGCTGTAAACGCCCGACGCACCGTAGTTGAACTGATTTTATCCGATCATCCGGCAGATTGTCTGATTTGTGCAAAATCGGGCAACTGCGAATTGCAGGACATGGCGCAGCACCTTGGAATCCGCCAGATTCACTATCAGGGCGAACAGTCGATGTACCGCGAAGATACTTCGCCGGCAATTATCCGCGAAATTAACAAGTGCATCATGTGCCGCCGCTGCGAAACCATGTGCAACGATGTGCAGACGGTTGGCGTACTTTCGGCTGTCAACCGTGGCTTTCATGCAGTTGTGGCACCGGCATTCGAAATGAACCTCGACCATTCTGTTTGCACTTATTGTGGCCAATGCGTGGCAGTCTGTCCTACCGGGGCGCTGACCGAAGTCGACCAGACCGGCGCAGTCATCCGCGCGCTTTCTGATCCTTCAAAAACTGTGATCGTACAGACTGCCCCTGCTGTTCGTGCAGCTTTGGGCGAAGAATTCGGGATGCCAGCCGGTACGCTTGTCACTGGCAAAATGGTTGCAGCTTTGCGCCGTTTGGGTTTCGATTATGTGTTTGATACTAATTTTGCCGCTGACCTGACTATACTGGAAGAAGGAACTGAGTTGCTAAACCGTTTGTCTGCCTATATGGCTGGCGATCAGAATGTGAAATTACCAATCCTGACTTCCTGTTGCCCCGCATGGGTGAAATTCTTTGAGCATCATTTCCCGGAGTTAAAAGACATTCCATCGACTGCACGTTCGCCGCAGCAAATGTTTGGCTCGATTGCCAAAACTTATTTTGCCGATAAAATCAAAGTGAAACGCGAGAATCTGGTGGTGGTTTCCATTATGCCTTGCCTGGCAAAAAAATATGAAAGCAGCCGTCCTGAATTTTCGGTGAATGGCAATCCTGATGTGGATTATGCGCTGACAACGCGCGAACTGGCTCATTTGATCAATTTGGGAAATATCGACTTCCGGTCGCTCCCCAATGAAGAATTTGATGCACCGTTGGGCGAATCAACTGGGGCAGGGGTCATTTTCGGCACCACCGGCGGTGTAATAGAAGCTGCAGTTCGCACTGCTTACGAAATATTTACCGGAAAACCATTGCCCCGTGTCGATTTTGAAGAATTGCGCGGAATGGATGGTTTGCGCAAAGCGACCATCGATTTCAACGGAACGCCTATAAATATCGGAATCGCGCATGGTTTGGGAAATGCACGCAAGTTGCTTGAAGATATTCAGGCCGGAAACAGTGAGTTCCATGCCATCGAAATCATGTCGTGCCCGGGCGGATGCATTGGTGGTGGAGGTCAACCTTATCATCATGGCGATGCTGAGATATTGAAAAAACGGCAGCGGGCAATTTATTCCGAAGATCGGAACAAAACACTCCGAAAATCGCACGAAAATCCATCTATCATCAAGCTGTACGAAGAATTCCTGGATGCCCCCCTGAGCGAAAAAGCGCATCATCTGCTGCACACCAAATATTTTGACAGGAGCTGACGTATTGGTCATTCCTTGTCATTAGCTTCGCGTCATTGGTTGTCATTGAAAAACGTCATTAGTTGTCATTAGGTCATTAGGTCATTAAATAGTCATTCATAGTAAAGCAAAAAAAAACGGAGATGAAACGAGCCATGGGAAAGTCTTCTCACACAGGGGGATGATTATCGGCGAGTTCCATGTGGCAATTAAAAAACAAATTATAAACACATGAAACTGGAGGATTTACAGGTTTGTCAAATATCAATATTACATCAATACCATCGGAAACTTTGGTAACGCCAACGCCAATGACCATTAATGACTAATGAATGACCATTTAGTGACAACCATTGACGAATCTTTTATTATTAACGAATCAACTTTATAGCAATGCCAGGAATAAAACTTTCAGAAAAAACCATCGGAATCATTCAGCAAGTATGTTCCGATTTCAGGAATGAAGGAAGTGAATTGATCAATGTTTTGCACCAGACTCAGGGTAAACTCGGCTATTTGCCTGCTGAGGTGCAGGAAGTGATCGCCAATGAACTGAATATTTCGGTTGCCAAAGTTTACGGAGTGGTTACTTTCTATTCCTTCTTTACAATGATCCCCATGGGCGAACACCCGATTTCCATTTGTATGGGAACGGCCTGCTATGTTCGTGGCTCAGAACAGGTATTGGCCGAATTTAAACGACAGCTAAAAATAGAGGTCGGGCAAAGTACTCCTGATAACAAGTTTTCACTCAATTGTCTGCGCTGTGTGGGTGCCTGTGGTTTGGCCCCAGTAGTTATGGTAGGCGAAAAAGTATATGGCCGGGTTTCTCTGCAAATGGTTAAAAACATCATTTCCGAATACAAGGAAGGTTGCGCTTCGGAAGCAAAAAGTGCTTGATTTTGAGTTTCATCAAGCTTGCCTTTGAAGGATCTCATTCAAAATTACCTATCTTTGAAATGAGTTTATTCAATCTGCCCAATTTACTCAGCTGGCAAACATGAACTTAGATATTCATATAGTAATAGATTTAAAAGCAAAACTCCAGAATGAGCTCGGAGAGAATATTCAGGATGTAATACTTTTTGGCTTCCGTTTAACCGGCGAGGCAGGAGAATTCTCTGATTATGACGTTTTGATTATCATTAAACAAAAACCTGACTAGACCCAAAAACGCAAAATTTCTGAAATCTGCTATGACATTGAACTTCAAAACGATATTTTGATTGATTCACATATTATTCAGACTTCCTGATCCCACATTGAAAAATCAAGGGATTTGACGATTTGTGTCGCAAAACTAATTGTCGCAAATATAGGATAATTGACGTATAAATCTATATAATTAATTGATTTACAGCAATACTAATTAAAGTTTGCTGTGTCTTAGAAATTATTCCGACAAATAAAATTGCGAGAGATCAGGAAGTCTGAATTTATTCAAAAATTTGTAATTGAATATTTCTTTATCCCTAAAAAGTAGATTAATCATGCTTAAGAATGTTCATCTTAATTGATCCAACGGCAAGCTGTTGAATTTCTCAACACAATTTATATGTCGCATAACACTTTGCAGAGGTGATTTTCTGTCTGATAATCTTAGTTTATGTCTTCTTACTTCCCTAAATTTACAGCTATTCAATTTATAACTAACTTAATTTTCTCATGAACCCAGTTTCCGATCTTATAAAAAATTTGGCTGACCAACATGGCCGAAACAGACATAACCTACTGCCTATCCTTCAGGGAGTTGTTGAACAGGAAAAATATCTTTCAGAATATTCCATGGTTGAAATTGCCCGGGAACTCGACCTGCCTGCTTCCGAAGTTTATGGAACGGCCACCTTTTACTCTTTTCTGGAATACAAAAAAATGGGCAAATATATCATTCGTATCTGCAAGACTATTACCTGCTCCATGAAAGGGAAGAATCAGATTTTGCTGGCTATTGAAGACATGTTGAAAATACATGTCGGAGAAACCACTCCTGACGGAAATTTTTCGTTGCTCCAGACCAACTGTCTCGGTTTCTGCCACAAAGCACCCGCAATGTTGGTGAATAACGAGGTTTTTACTGATCTGACTCCTGAAAAGGTGCGTGAAATTTTAAGTTCTTACCTGAAAAAGTAAAAAGAAGGAGGCAAATATGACAATCAGTTATCAGCTAAAACGGGCCGATTTCATTTTTAAATATGAGAACGACTGGGAAGAAATATTAAGCAAATGTATTAGCCGGACTCCCCAGGAATTGATAAATGAACTCATCAGTTCAGAGTTAAAAGGTAGAGGTGGGGCCGGATTTCCCACAGGGCTGAAATGGAAACTCACAGCAGAAGTTGAAGGCGCAACAAAATATGTGATTTGCAATGCTGACGAAGGTGAACCAGGAACTTTCAAAGACCGCGAAATCCTGTCGATGGTACCCTACAAAGTATTGACCGGAATGGCCGTTTGCGGTTACGTGATTGGAGCTAAAGAAGGATACATCTATCTGCGGGGCGAATATTTCTTTTTACTTCCGGAGCTGAACAAGGCCATTCGTGAGTTCGAATATTACTGTCAGGAAATCAAACTGGATTTTACCATCCGGATTTTTATGGGCAGCGGGGCCTACATCTGCGGCGAAGAAACTGCCCTGTTCGAATCCATGGAAGGAAAACGCGGTGAGCCAAGGAATAAACCTCCCTTCCCATCCAATTCGGGATACATGGGAAAGCCAACCGTAATTAACAATGTTGAGACACTGGCACATACTTACACCATTTTCAAATACGGGGCAAAACGGTTTTACGATCTTGGTGTTCAGTATTCACGCGGTTCAAAACTGTTTTCGGTTTCAGGAGATACACCCAAACCCGGAATTTATGAACTTGAACTGGGAATGAGCCTGGCCGATTTTGTGGATGAGTTTGGCGATGGCGACACCAAGGCAGTGCAGGTGGGTGGTGCATCCGGATTTTTGGTTCCGCGCAAGAGGTTCACTGAAACAGCTATCGGTTTTCAGGGGAAATTAGTAGGAATATCTTTGCCTACCGGTGGGTCCATGATGCTATTTAATAGTTCGCGTTCCATGTTCAATGTGCTTGATAACTACCTGGAATTTTTTCGTGAAGAATCCTGCGGACAATGTACACCTTGCCGTGTCGGTTGTCAGCAATTGCTTAAAGGCATAAAAGCGGTGAAGCGGGGCGAAAAGAAAGCGCAATACCTGGAAAAATTGCTGCGCCTGACCGATACTATGAAATTAACAGCCAAATGCGGCTTGGGACAATCAGTAGCCAACTCGTTTTCATCGATTGTTGAAAATTTCAGGGAAGAAATGATTTATTAATCCTGTAAAATTGAACTATAATGGATAAGAAAATCAAAATAAGTATCAATGGGATTTCTGTTGAAGTTGAAAAGGGAACAACAATTCTGGATGCTTCACGACAGGCAGGAGTTATTATTCCAACCCTTTGCTATCACAAAGACCTTTGCATTGCAGGAAATTGTCGGGTATGTGTAGTCGAAATTGCCGGACAAAAACGGTTGTCAGCAGCCTGCGCAACTCCATGCGAGGAGGAAATGGAAATCCTTACCAATTCGCTGAATGTGCACAACTCCCGAAAGCAGATCATCGAACTTTTGTTATCGGAACACAATGCCGATTGCACCAGTTGTTTTAAAAACGGGAACTGCGAGTTGCAAAAACTGGCTTCGGATTATAAAATTCTGAAGCAGGATTTTATCCGGCTTGTACCTTTTAAAAACTACACCATCGATAAGTATTCACCTTCAATCATTAAAGACGACAGCAAATGTATCCGTTGTCAGCGATGTGTCCGAACCTGTGCCGAATTGCAGGGGATTAATGCATTGACGGTAGCTTACAAAGGCGATCAAATGAAGATTACCACTTTTTTTGAAAAACCAATTAACGATGTGGTTTGCTCCACTTGCGGACAGTGCATTAATCATTGCCCAACCGGAGCGCTGGTCGAAAGAAATTATATTGAAAAAGTTTGGGATGCAATTTCGGATAAAACCAAACATGTGGTTGTGCAGACTGCGCCAGCAGTGCGGGTTGGCCTTGGGGAAGAGCTTGGTTTTGAGCCAGGAACCCGGGTAACCGGCAAAATGGTGGCAGCTTTAAAACGATTGGGTTTCGATGCGGTAATGGATACCGATTTTACTGCCGACCTGACAATTATGGAGGAGGGTACCGAATTGCTGACCCGTTTGAAAAAGGTGTTGGTCGATCATGATCCGGCAGTAAAACTTCCTATGGCAACCTCGTGTTCTCCCGGATGGATTAAGTACATCGAACATATATTCCCCGATTTTCTCGATCACCTTTCAACCTGCAAATCGCCGCAGCAGATGTTTGGGGCATTGGCAAAAACCTATTATGCCAAAGCCCGCAACCTCGATCCTGAAAAGATAGTTTCTGTTTCAATTATGCCTTGTACCGCCAAAAAGTTTGAAGCAGCCCGTCCCGAAATGCACGCCAGCGGTTATCGTGATGTCGATTATGTGCTGACTACCCGTGAATTGGCAATCATGATCAAGCAGGCCGGTATCGACTTTATGAAACTTGAAGATGCGCATTTCGATCGGTTAATGGGCGAATCTACAGGTGCAGCTGTAATTTTTGGCGCCACTGGCGGTGTCATGGAAGCTGCATTGCGCACGGTGTACGAACTGGTTACCGGGCGTGAAGTTCCTTTTGAAAACCTTGATATTACGGCTGTTCGTGGTATGGAAGGAGTGAGGGAAGCTATAGTGAAAATTGAAAATCCGCTGAAAGCCTGGGCATTTCTGGATGGAGTTGAGCTGAAATGTGCCGTTGCGCATGGATTGGCCAATGCTAAAAAAGTCATGGATTCGATACGTGCAGGCGAATCAGATTATCATTTTATCGAGATAATGGCTTGTCCGGGAGGTTGTTTGGGCGGTGGCGGCCAGCCTATCCCAACAAGTCCTGAAATAAGGTTAAAACGTGCAGAAGCCATTTATGCCGAAGATTCCGGAATGCCCTTGCGGAAATCTCATCTAAATCCTGAAGTCATAAAAATTTACAAGGATTTTCTGGATAAACCTTTAAGCGAAAAGTCTCATCATCTTTTGCATACCCATTATACGCCAAGAGAAAGATTTTAAAAGAACAAGTCCGGTAAAAACCGGACTTTCTTATTTTTGGCACATGCAATATCAATCGTCATTTAATAGTTTATTAGGGTTCCTGATTTTAAAGTCGGACGGTCATTCACTAACCGGAAGAGCCTTTTCAGAAAATGAACTTCACGAACAAAATGATAGTGCTGTTTTGCTGAAATGCAAACAGCAACTGGACGATTATTTTTCCGGAAAAACTTTGGTTTTCGACCTTCCGCTTTCTACTGAAGGAACTGAATTTCAGCAAAAAGTTTGGAATCAATGTGCCTTTAGGTACATAAAATTTATTTGTAACATGAAAAATCTCACCTATGAAGCCTGCGTTGAAACGCTGGAAGATGCAATTATTGCCGATGAAAACGGAGCCAACCGCATCGAATTGTGTTCTGCACTCGATCATGGCGGGTTGACCCCATCGCAGGAATTGACCGCTCAGTGCATTTATTACTTATCCATTCCGGTGATGGCAATGGTTCGGCCACGAGGAGGTGATTTTGTTTATTCAGAAGTTGAAATTATTCAAATGGAAGCTGAGATTGAATTTTTCAAGCAGTCGGGAGTTACTGGAGTCGTTTTTTGGCTGCTCACCGATAAAGGCAAGATTGACGTTGAAAACACGCGAAGACTTGCAAAACTTGCTTTCCCGCTGGAGGTTACCTTTCACAAAGCCATTGACTATTCAACAGATGTAATGAGATCGTTTCAGGAATTGAATGCCATTGACGGAATTACCCGTGTTCTGACTTCAGGAGGAATGGATACTGCCTGGAATGGCCGGAGTTACGGAGTTACATGGAAAACGGATTTACCATATTGGGTATCCGGTTCGACAAATAGTTTGGATTTCAGGAAACAAATAATGTAAAAGCCCTGCCAATTTTATTTACTGGCAGGGCTTCTAAATAAAAGTATCACTATTTATCAAAGCTTTTCGCCGTACGCCCACCCTTCGCGGGCTGGCTCTTTAATGTAGGCATCCAGTTCGGGATGGTTGGTCACTTTCATGTTCACGGCATCATATTCAATGCGCGTATTAAAACGCTGGGCCAAAACTCCGGTCAGCGACATCTCCATCAATTTTGTTGAATAATCGAAATTAGAGCCCGGCAAAGTTCCGTTTTTAATGGCGTCGATCCATTCGCGCTGCGGATTTTCTTCAAATGTTCTAGGAATCGTTTGTTCGGGCAAGCTCTTCTGAAATTCGATCCACTCATCGCCGGGCAATAAAATTTTGGGCTGGTTCGGACGTCCGCCGGTCATCAGGCAATTTTTGTCGCCCACCATGATCATCCCGCTTCCGGGCAATTTTTCAAGGTTCCACTCCGGACGAAGTTCAGGTTTTAATCCACCTTCATGCCAGCGCATGGTAATTGGCGATTTGTTGCCACGTGCAGGAAAATCCCAGCGAATAATGGCCTGATCAGAAACAAATCCGTTATCAGGAACTGGCGTTTTAAATTCGGCTTCAACTACATCGGGCATGCCCATATCAAGCGACCAGAAAGGTGCATCGAGCGTGTGACAGCACCAGTCGCCCAGTTCGCCGTTGCCGAAATCGAACCAGCTGCGCCATGTTTTTGGTGCATAAATTCCGTTGTAAGGGCGGAAAGCTGCCGGTCCCAACCATAAATCCCAGTCGAAATACTCCGGAACGGGTTGTTCTGCAGGTGGAAAACTTTCCGGTTTATCGAAGTATTTACCAGGGCCAAAAGTTGGCCCGTCGAACCATGCAATAACTTCGG
Organism: Prolixibacteraceae bacterium; assembly: GCA_031421065.1. Classification (GTDB taxonomy): domain Bacteria; phylum Bacteroidota; class Bacteroidia; order Bacteroidales; family Prolixibacteraceae; genus Aquipluma. The sequence goes on along the minus strand of JANONW010000056.1, from coordinate 21,371 downwards.
TAACATTGCCCAGTATTCCGGCTTCGTACCATTCTTTTACCTGACGAATGCCGTTGGTGGCGTGTCCCTGATTGGCCATTTGGGTCACAACCCCGTAATGTTTGGCGGCTTTTTGAAGGGTGCGCAATTGCCAGATATTGTGTGCAAGCGGTTTTTCAACGATTACGTGTTTTCCCAATTCCATTGCTGCCATTGCTGCCGGAAAATGTGTGTGGTCGGGTGTGCAAACCATCACCGCGTCAATTTCCTTGTGCATTTCGTCAAACATTACCCTGAAATCTTTGTACCGTTTCGCATTTGGCATCACCTTGTAGCCTTCAGCTGCACGTTTATCGTCCACATCACAAAGTGCGACAATATTCTCGTTCCATTTGGGGTCTTTCTGGTTAATCAGTTTGCTCCAGTTCGACTTTCCTTGTCCGCCAACGCCTATAACCGCAATGTTAAGGCGGTCAGACGGAGAACAGCTAATAAGGTTTGGGATAAAAATTGCACCGGCGGTAAATGCCGATGCCGATTTAAGAAAATCTCTTCTTGTTGGTTTCATCATATTGGTTTAGGTGTAAAAAAATAAAGCTATAAATGTAAAAAAAAAAATATTTATTTGAAATAATGTTTCGAATCGCCCCACTCGCCGTACCCGATTTCACAACCAGCCAGTTCAATCCGGGCTTCCAGACAATTCCGGCACAATTCGGCATCTTCGTCCAAACAAGGTTTGCCTTCGTATAACTGGTAGTCTTTACGATAAACACAAGGTGTCAGGTTGGGCATCAGAATGTTGGCGCCAATAGTCAGCGCCTTTTCGCGTCCTGCCGGATCGATCGCCTGTAAAGCCGTTGCAGCGGCAATGTTAATATCGGGCATCAGCAAACGCAAAGTTGCCACCATTTTCAGGGCCAGATCAAAACGCTCCTGTTTGGTTTTTATGTTTTTCCTGAATTCATAAAGCGGCGTGTCCTCGTGTTCAATGTATGGTCCCATGCCAACCATGTCCACATCAATCTGTTTAAAGAACAGAAGGTCGTCGGCCAAATCTTCGGTAGTTTGAAAAGGAAACCCGATCATCACACCTGTTCCGACCTGATAACCGGCAGTTTTTACATCTTTTAAGGCCTGAAGCCGTCGCTCAAAACTATGGAAATCGTTTTTTGGATGAATTTTTCGGTACAAATCGGGATTGGAACTTTCTACCCGCAGCAAATAGCGGTGTGCCCCGCTTTCGCGCCATTGACGGTAGGTTTCAATCGATTGTTCGCCGCACGAAAGCGTGATCCCCAGTTCGCCGCCGGAAAGTTCCTTGATTTTCCGGAGCAATAAATCAACTCGTTTCACAAACGCTGGTGATGAGATTTCGCCTGATTGAAGCACCACTGAACCAAAACGGTTAACCCATGCAAAACGGCAGGCTCCCATAATTTCGTCATCGGAAGCTTCGTAGCGGATCACCTTTTCATTGCTTTTACGAATTCCACAGTACAGGCAGTCTTTGGCGCAGATGTTCGAGAATTCAACCAATCCGCGGAAATACACTTTGTTACCAACCGTTTTCAGCTTGACGGCTTGCGCCCGCTTAAAAAGTAATTGTCTATTATCGCCTTCGGAAAGCAATAAATTCACCAGATCGTCATGCGAAAAATCGGTTTGAAGCAGTATTTCCTGAAATGTTTTCATCATCGGCGAAGATACAAAATGTATGGCAAAGAGCATGGAGATCGGAGTAAAGAATGGATTCAACGTTGTTTTACACGAAGTTGAAGTTTTTTTTAATGAAATAATATTTGGCGATTGTTTTATAGTTAGAAAACTCTAACTATATTTGTTGCATGGAAAAACTGGTTGAAGCTATTGCAAGACTTTCGCGCGAAATTGGTCACATGGAAGGAGCGGCCAAAGATCAATTCGATTTTAAGGAATTGACACTGACACAAATGAATTACCTGGAAACCATTAGCAATCTGGGAAATCCCAATTTGACAGAGTTAGCCGCTGAGATGCACATGACCAAACCTACCACTAAAGTGGCTGTTGATAAGCTGATTGAGAAAAATTTTATCTTTCGGGTGAAGTCGGATGAAGACCGCAGAAGTGCCCATTTTCATCTTACAGTTAAGGGAAAGCTAATCAATCGCACCCACGATTTTGCCCATAAGCAGATGGCTGGACTGATCAGACAAAAGTTAGATGAAACCGAGGTTGTACTGCTCGAAATGTTACTCGAAAAGGTCTTTCGCATACAATAAAAATTTAAGCTATTAGTTAGAATATTCTAATCAAATAACCATGACTATCGATTTAAAATCAGAAAAATACAAAGGCTTGTCAGACGATCAGGTTCTGGAGAAACAACGCCGCGAAGGACTGAACGAATTGCCATCGTCGAAACCAACAAATTTGTTTGCGATTGCATGGGGAGTTGTAAAAGAGCCTATGTTTCTGCTGCTTGTTGCTTGCGGTGTTTTGTACCTTATTTTAGGCGATGTGCAGGAAGGGATCATGTTACTGGGCTTTGTTTTCGTAATTATGGGGATCGAGTTTTATCAGGAAAAGAAAACTGAAAAGGCGCTGGATGCCTTGAAAGATATGGCAAGTCCGCGTGCACTGGTGATTCGCGGCGGCAGTGAAAAACGTATTGCGGGCCGCGATGTGGTAACCGGCGATTTGGTGATCTTGCAGGAAGGCGACCGCGTTCCAGCAGATGCAACAGTTTTGTATTCGGTAAACCTGATGGCTGACGAATCGCTCCTTACCGGCGAGTCGGTTTCGGTACGCAAATCGGAGTGGAACGGAACCGACAAGAATACTCATCCGGGTGGTGATGGTTTACCTTTTGTGTATTCCGGATCGATGATCGTTCAGGGCAATGGAATCGTAAAAGTTACAACAATTGGCTCGAACACAGAAATTGGGAAAATAGGCAAAGCGCTTGATTCAGTAGTAGAGGGACCAACAAAGCTGAAATCGGAGATGGCTATATTGGTAAAACGCCTTGCAATTATCGGTATCTTGCTTTGTGTGGTGGTTATTTTGGTCTATACCTTAACCCGTGGTGACTTACTGAAAGGTTTTTTGGCCGGAATTACCCTGGCGATGGCCATGATTCCCGAAGAGTTCCCGGTGGTGCTAACGATTTTTATGGCACTTGGCGCATGGCGGATGTCGAAGAAAAACGTACTGACCAGAAAACCTTCAGCCGTTGAAACATTGGGATCAGCAACTGTTCTTTGTACTGATAAAACTGGCACGCTTACTCAAAATAGAATGACGGTTACTCGCCTTTACAATGGGAAAAGCTTTCATACCGTCAGTAAACCTAACGGTTTCCCTGATGAATTTCATGAAATAATCGAATACGGAATTTTATCGAGCCAGACCAACCCGTTTGACCCGATGGAACGGGCCATTGCCAACATGGGCGAAGCTTATCTGCAAAATACAGAGCACATTCATACCGACTGGCAGATGGTGAAGGAATATCCGTTGTCGAAAGATTTGCTGGCCATGTCGAGGGTTTTTGCCAATTCTGAAAGTCATCAGCAAACCATTGCCACCAAAGGAGCTCCGGAAGCGATTTTTGAATTGTGCCATCTTTCTGCTTCCGAAATTTTGAAATTTTCAGCAGCAGTGGCTGAAATGGCTTCTGCCGGATTGCGGGTTTTGGGTGTTGCCAAATCGCTGATCGGAGCCGAAAATCTGCCGGATATACAGCACGACTTCGACTATGAATTTATTGGTTTAATTGCCTTGTCTGACCCGATTCGTGAAACGGTACCTGCTGCGGTGAGCGAATGTTACCAGGCCGGAATCCGGGTGATCATGATTACGGGCGACTATCCGGTAACTGCCATGAACATTGCCCGCGAAATCGGGTTGAAGAACCATGAGGTGTCAATCAGCGGACCTGAACTTCAGGAAATGACTGAAGAAGAGTTGGCTGAACGAATTAAGGATGTGAATGTGTTTGCACGTGTGGTTCCTGAGCAGAAACTGAAGATTGTTAACGCGCTGAAACGAAACCGCGAAATTGTGGCCATGACCGGTGACGGTGTAAACGATGCGCCTGCATTGAAAGCGGCGAACATTGGTATCGCGATGGGCGAAAAAGGAACTGATGTTGCCCGCGAAGCCTCGTCGCTGGTGCTGATGGACGATAATTTCGCCTCGATCGTAGGCGCTATAAAAATGGGGCGTCGCATTTTCGATAACCTGCAAAAGGCATTGGGCTATATTTTTGCGATCCACGTTCCAATCGCCGGATTGTCGCTTATTCCGGTATTTGTGGCCGACTGGCCATTGTTACTGTGGCCGGTTCACATTGTTTTTCTCGAACTGATTATCGACCCAGCTTGTTCCATTATTTTTGAAGCCGAAAAGGAAGAGGAAAATGTGATGAACCGTCCACCAAAAGAAATAAATGAACCGTTTTTCGGCGCTGAAAAAATATGGCTGAGTTGCTCGCAGGGAATCGGAATATTGGCAATCGTCTTTGCCGTATATTACTTCGGAATGCGGTATTATTCAGAACAGGAAGTACGTGCGCTTGCATTTGCCACACTGATTGCCGCAAACATCGCTGTCATTCTCTCGAACCGTTCGTGGACACGCAATATTTTCCAGATACTTCGTACCTCAAATAAAACCGTAAAATATGTTGTGGGTGGCGCCGCTTTTTTCCTGATCCTGATCCTGAATGTGCCATTTTTGCTTCAACTTTTTCAGTTCGAAAAAATCAGTCTGACCGAAGCATTGGTTTGCTTAGTTCTTGGTTTTTCAAGTATTATTTGGTTCGAAATGTATAAGGTGTTTACGAATCGGGAAAGGATGAGTTAATGGAATTTTATATATTTGCATCACATTAAGGATGAATGTTTATTTATTCTTTCCGTTATTGGCCCGGAAACAGAAAAAGAAGAATTGTTTGTCAATGAAACTTTAAAGAGGGCAATTTTCAGGTTATCGTATGCCGTGGTTTGATGTCGCATCCATGCAATAACGGCAAGGGCAGCACGCTCTTCAATGGGAATCATTTGTGTGCGGGCAACAGTTCCGCTGCCAACAGGAACGGCATGAACTGTAACTGCTTTTGCCAGTTTTTTCTCCAAGTCTTTGTGATTTCCATGGAAATCGAGAAAAGACTCAACCGCCCGACAAAATTCGGCATCGTATTCAGCTTGTTTTTTTACGCGCCGTTCAACAGCGCAAGTTTGTTTCTTTTTGTATCCATCGGTTAACCGAACCTCTTGAACCGTTTGTTTGGCTTTTTCAATAATTGTTGCCGGAGCCCAAATCCCCAACGAAATAGTCCGTCGTCCCTTTTTTACCTCGACCCTCCAATATGCTCCTTTCGAAGTTACTTTTCGGGTAATGCCAGCATCGCCGGCAGGCAAAAAAGTCCAGCCAGATGGAGGCGTAAGGATTTCACCTTTCGGTCCAATCAATTCATTACGGGTGCCGGGTTTCACGATTCGGATATCAGTTTCCATAAACTTTCTTTAGTACCCTTTTAAGTCAAGGTTTTCACTATCGATCATGGTTACCCATTTACCCATTTTCTTTTGAATGATGTTGAAATGATGTTGATCTTCAGGAGTAATAAAAGAAATGGCTTCGCCGGGAGATTCTGCGCGGCCAGTCCGGCCAATGCGGTGAATATAATCTTTGGGCGACCGGGGCAATTCGTAATTAATCACATGAGGTAGAAATTCAATGTCGATGCCACGCGAAATAAGATCGGTTGCCACCAACACCCTCAGTTTGCCCGTTTTGAATTTATTTAAAGCATCGGTTCTTGCTTTCTGGCTTTTTTTGCTGTGCATGGCTGCGGCGTCAATCCCATTTTTCCGAAGTTTATCGGCAACATTATCGGCTTTGTAAACCGATGATGTGAAAACCAGCACCTGTGCCAGTTCTTTGCTTTTGATCAAATAGCGCAGCAGCGGTCCTTTTTTTTCTTCTGAAACAAAATATGCCAACTGGTCGATCAGGTCAATATTGTCACTTTCAGATTCGATTTTAATAACCACCGGATCGTGCAGCAATATTTGGTTAATGCTGCTGATGTCATCGCTCAAGGTGGCAGAGAACAGCAGGTTTTGACGCTTTTTCGGCAACAGCGCGATAATCCGGTCCATTTCTTCTTTGAAACCAAGATTGAGCATTTTATCGGCTTCGTCCAAAATTAGCGTATCGACACCGGATAAGTGGACCGCATTCGATTCAACCAGTTCCAGTAACCTTCCGGGCGTGGCCACCAAGATGTTGACATTTTGCAAAGCGGTCATTTGAGGGTTGATGGCAACACCTCCAAATACTGCCAACGATTTGATTCGTTCGGGAAGCGCTGAACCAAACAGATGGAAAACTTCCTGCACCTGCACTGCCAGCTCACGGGTTGGAACCAATACCAAAACATTGACATGCCTGTTTTTAGAAGCAGGATTCCCCTGCAAATTGGTTAAAACAGGCAATACATAACTGGCCGTTTTACCGGAGCCTGTTTTAGCAATGCCCAAAACATCTTTCCTTTTCAAAATTGCAGGAATAGCCTCTTGCTGAATTGGATAAGGCTGGGTGTAATTTTGAGCAGCCAGGACTTTTAATAAATCGGGCGATAAACCGAATAACGAAAAAGGCATAATATTGTGGATAAGTTTCAGGTTGCGAATATACTGGAAATAAATACCGAAGCAATTTCGTGGTTCCAGGATTCCGCAGAAGTTTTAAATAAGTAAATCGGAAAACTCGGGTATCTCAGCAAGATAAGCATAAGAGTTTTCGACATAATTTATCTGACAGCAAAAATGTTCCAATCCATTACTGACAATCAGAAATTTCACCTTCAGCTGCATATTGTACCTCACAATCTGGTCGAAAGTTTGCTGGCTGATTTTTATTTCTGGAGCTTTAAATTCGGCCACCAGCGCAGGGTTTCCAGAGCGGTCGAAAACTACCAAATCGGCCCGTTGCGGATTGTTGTTCACTTTAACGCCGGCTTCAACCGTAATCAACGAAGCTGAATAGTTTTTCTCAACAATCAGAAACTGAACAAAATTCTGGCGCACCCATTCTTCAGGAGTGAGCCGCACGTATTTTTTACGGAGCGAATCAAAAATATAAGATTTACCTTCCGTAGTTTTAATTCTGAAAGAATATTCGGGCAAATTCAATTTTTGCATGATGAAGCCAACAAAGTTTGTATTTTTGTTTTTATTCCGTGCCTAAAATAACAAATAAAAGTTCGGAGTGCCTAAAGTAGAATAAGATCGAAGTACAATTAATGCTATTTTTTAGTTGTAGCCAATGGTAAGCCGACTGAAACGTAACAATAAAATAGACAGACAATGACACTAAAAGAAGCAGTATTAAAAAGTTTAGAAGACATCAACGACATAACAAACTATTTGACTGTTTGCAACCACATCGTTGACAAAAATTATTATGACTTTGGTAGTTCAAAAACGCCAAGTGCGACAATTTCAGCGGTTCTGGGTGACTTTATTCGCAACGGTGACACGAGAGTAAAACGTATAAAACAATTTGGTGGGACCTACTCATACTACCTTGCGAAAAACGAGCAGAATATTGCAATAGACGTTTTAAACGGTTCAACAACAACAACAACTACTACTACTGCAAAAATAGTTGACAAAATAAAAAGCTATGATGAAAGAGATTTGCACAAACTTTTAAGTAGTTATCTCAAAAATACTGGTATTTATTCCAAGACAATTTTTCACGAACAATCAAAAACTGGAGCTGACAGCAATCAAATTTGGACGCATCCAGATATGGTTGGCATTAAGTTTCTAAACTTACAAACTAAAGCCAGCCAAAACTTTATAAAATCTGTAAATCGTGTTGACACTTTCAAGTTAAGTTCCTACGAAATAAAAAAGGAAATCAACAGTGACAGCGAACTGAAAAAAGCATTTTTTCAAGCGGTTTCAAATTCAAGTTGGGCAAACTTTGGTTATTTAGTTGCATTTGAGTTTAGCGACAGTTTGACCGAAGAAATAGAAAGATTAAATCAATCGTTTGGTATTGGTGTAATTGAACTAAACGCAAATCCATATCAAAGCAAAGTTCTGTTTCCTGCAAAGTTCCGTAACTTGGACTTCAAGACCATTGACAAACTCTGCAAAATCAATAAAGAATTTGAGAAATTCATCGAGCAGACAGAAAAGCTAATGACCGCAGAAGACCGCTATTACAAATCGACAGAAAAAGAACTTGACGAATTTTGTGACGGCTATTTTTCAAACGACAGCGAAGTAGAAAAGTATTGTATAGACAATCACATACCGACCGAATGGCAAGAACCACTGGCTATAATCAAGCTGCCCGCCTTTAGTGCTTCGGTGCTTCGTTGACAGTATGCCGATAGTTATCTGGATGGAAAGCAGCTATTTGCAATCAAAGGACTCTAACAAAAGAAATGACAAATGCCCATTTATTTTAAAGAATCATAATTAATCAATTAATCAAAAAAATCAGTGGTTCAGACAATTTACGAACAAGACTAAGAAAAGAAAGCCAATGAAAGAACGGATTCTTATGGACAACGGCAATTCTTTAACAAGCAGCCAGAAAAATGCAGTGAAAACAATTGATATACATGAGATTGAATCATTGAAAATAATCAGACTCTAAAAAATTGGTATATGTATATAAATAGGATTAAATTACATAATTGGAAAAACTTTAAAGAGGTTGATATTCCATTAACTGAGAGAGTTTTTGTTGTTGGCCCAAATGCTTCTGGAAAATCAAATTTACTTGATGTTTTCCGGTTTCTAAGAGACATTTCAAAACCAGGAGGTGGATTACAAAATGCCGTATTGGAAAGAGGTGGAATTTCAAAAATCAGATGTTTGGCAGCAAGAACATTTCCAGATGTCGAAATTGAGATTCATATTTCGGAATATGGTAGCAATATTCCAATATGGAAATATTCTATTGGGATTAAACAAGAAACCAGAGGATATAGGCAACCCTATCTATCGCATGAAAAAGTTTGGAAAGAAAATAAGTTAATTCTAAACAGGCCTGATATTGAGGATAAAAAAGATAAAGAACGCTTGACACAAACACACTTAGAGCAAATTAACGCAAATAAAGATTTTAGAGAAATTAGCCGTTATCTGGAAAATACTGTTTACTCACATCTTTTACCACAGCTATTAAAGCATCCTCAATCTTTTACTGGTCCTGATTTGCCTGGTGATCCTTTTGGAAAGGGTTTTTTAGAAAGAATATCGAAAGTAAATGAAAAAACAAGAAATGCCTGGTTAAAGAAAATTGAATCAGCTCTAAAAATTGCTGTACCTCAATTCAAAGAGTTTAACTATACCGAAATAAGCGGTCGGCCACATCTTGAGGCGATTTACGAGCATTGGCGACCAAAAGCGGGAAAGCAAAGAGAAGAACAATTTTCAGATGGTACTTTGAGATTAATTGGATTATTATGGTCGCTTCAGGAAGGAGATGGATTGCTTTTATTGGAAGAACCCGAACTTTCATTGAATGGGGCAATTGTGACTAAGATTCCTTCTTTAATTTACAAACTCCAAAAACCTAAAAAACGCCAAATAATATTGACATCTCATAGCACTGATTTACTAAACGACAGAGGAATTTCATTAGATGAAATTTTATTGCTGATGCCTACAGTCGAAGGTACTTCAATAAAAACAGCTTCAAGTTTGCCCGAAATAAAAGCCATGTTAGATGGTGGCATGACACCCGGTGCAGCTATTTTGCCCCGGACTAAACCTCTAAACATAAATCAATTAACATTAGGATTTTAAGTTATGCCTATTCCTATTAATCTGGTTTTTGAAGATGAGATAAGCGAATTTACCATGATAAAAATACTTGATTCATTCGGAGACAAGTATTATCGTGGAATCTCCTATCCTGGCAATGGTTATGGATATATTAAAACTAATATCAATGGTTTTAATCAGGCAGCTATTGCAACACCATTTTTTGTTTTGACAGACCTGGATAATTATAATTGTCCACTCGAATTGATCAACGATTGGTTAACTCGTCCACCTAAACCAAATCTCATTTTTAGAATTGCAGTTAGAGAAGTTGAAGCCTGGCTTCTTGCCGACCGCGAAGGATATTCAAATTTCACAGGTGTATCGTTAGCTAACTTCCCCATAAATCCTGAACTAGAAGCAAATCCAAAGCAAACATTAATAAATATTACCAGAAAATCCAGGAGAAGAAGTGTCAGGGAAGATATTGTTCCAATTAATGAAAATGCTCAAATAGGGCCAAACTATAACGAGCAATTAATGAATTATGTCGCTTCAATCTGGGATATTGAAAGAGCAATGGGAAACTCAGAAAGCTTAAGAAGAGCCTATAGATATTTGGAGGGATTTGAATATAATATTCCAAACAACAGATGAAGAAGATCGACAAGCTTATTATCAATTCACCTTATATTGAGCCGCAGCAGTTACGAACAAATGATTTTGCAGGAACGGACAAAGGATACCCTGTTTGCCACAGAACTTAAACAAAAAAAGAAATGAGTTCAGAAATATTGATATGTCAAAACAAGAAATAGCACACCAAATATAATATGATAATATATACTTTAGGCACTTTTTTTTATGAAGACGAAAGAAGAAATTGTACAAAACTGGCTCCCAAGATATACCGGAAGGCCGTTGGATAAATTCGATGATCTTATTTTGCTAACCAATTTTCACCTGTATGTGGATATGTTCGCAAAAAAATTCGGGGTGCCGGTTGTCGGCGAAAATAAAAATATGCCCAATGCGAGCGCTGAGGGGATCACCATTATCAATTTCGGAATGGGCAGCCCGAATGCCGCCACCATGATGGACCTTTTGAGCGCGATCCATCCGAAAGCTGTTTTGTTTTTGGGAAAATGTGGTGGCCTGAAACCCAAAAATCAACTGGGCGACTTCATTCTTCCGATTGCGGCTATTCGCAGCGAAGGTACTTCAAACGATTATTTGCCTCCTGAAATACCTGCACTTCCGGCATTTAATCTTCAACGGGCAGTTTCGACCGCCATCCGGAACCGGAAGCACGATTATTACACAGGTGTGGTTTATACCACAAACAAACGCGTTTGGGAATACGACGAACGCTTCAAAAAGTACCTTGAAAAATCGAGGGCAATGGCTATCGACATGGAGACCGCTACCATTTTCACAGTTGGTTTTTACAATCAGATACCTACCGGAGCGTTGTTGCTGGTGTCTGACCAACCAATGATTTCGGATGGTGTAAAAACCGCAGCAAGCGACCAGATGGTGACAAACAACTTTGTAAAAGAACACCTGGAAACCGGTATCGATGCCTTGCTTGAAATAAAAAACAATGGCGAATCGGTTAAACACCTGAAATTTTAAAACCCTTTAAGCGAATGACTTTCGAAGAAATAATCAGCAATCTCAAAAAAAAGATTTATCATCCTATTTACTTTTTAATGGGCGAGGAAACATATTTCATTGATAAAATCAGTGATTTCATTTCGGACAATGTGTTGACAGATGCTGAAAAAAGCTTCAATCAAACTATCCTTTACGGAAAGGATACAGAGCCGCACAACATTATTGCCAATGCACGTAGGTTCCCGATGATGTCGAACCATCAGGTAATTGTTGTTCGCGAAGCACAAAACATCAAAGATCTTGTTACAAAGGCAAAAGAAAAGGGAAAAGCACCTCTTGAACTATATCTTGAAAATCCTTTAAAATCAACAATCCTGGTTATCTGTTACAAATACAATACTATTGACAAACGAACAAGTATTGCTAAACTCATTGATAAAACAGGTGTGCTGTTTGAAGCGAAGAAAATATACGACAATCAATTGCCTGTCTGGATCATTTCCTATTTAAAGAATCAGAACTACACCATCGCCCCCCAGGCTGCGGCCATGCTTTCAGAATATTTGGGGGCCGACCTCAGCAAAGTGGCAAACGAGTTGGATAAACTGATTATTTCGTTGCCTGTCGGAACACAAATAACTCCTGATCACATTGAAAAAAACATCGGGATTAGCAAGGAGTTTAATGTGTTTGAACTTCAAAAAGCATTGGGAGAACGCAATTTGCTGAAATCAAACCGGATTGTCAATTATTTCGGGGCCAATTCGTCGTCGAACCCGATTCCCGTGATTATTTCAGGGCTCTTTTCCTATTTCTCGAAAATACTGAATTATCATTTTCTGGAAGACAAATCGCAAAACAATGCAGCAGCTGTACTTGGAGTTCATCCGTTTTTTGTAAAGGATTATGTAGTGGCGGCCAAAAATTATAACATTAGAAAGCTGGTCGAAATCATCAGCATTTTGCGCGAGTACGACATGAAATCAAAAGGCTGGGGCAATGTTTCGGCCTCGCCTGCCGATTTGCAGCGCGAAATGATTTACCGAATATTACATTAATACATTTAATTCATGACTATCATTCTGATTGTTATCACTGTTGCGGTCTCGTATGCGGCGTTTAAGTCGCCCAAATTAATGGATCAGCTACAGTTCAATGCGAGTAAAGTCTATCACCGCAAGGAATATCACCGCTTGATTGCCCACGCGTTTGTTCATGCCAACTGGGAACATTTGTTTGTGAACATGATCGTTTTGTTCTCGTTTGGCCGCGCCATCGAGTTCTATTTCGAATCCAATTTTGGGAACCTGCACACCATGTATTTTATCTTTCTGTACGTTGGAGGAATCCTGTTCTCAAATCTTTATGCGCTTTACAAATACCGAAACGATTACTATTACAACGCGGTTGGCGCATCGGGAGCGGTTGCAGCGGTGCTCTTTGCTTCTATTCTCTTCGATCCGTGGAACATGATTTATTTCTTCGGAATTTTACCGATACCCGGAATTGTTTTTGCCGCTTTGTACCTGGTTTATTCGTACCAGATGAGCAAGAAACAGACAGATAATGTTGCACACGATGCCCATTTTCTTGGTGCATTGTATGGTTTTGTTTTCCCTGTTTTACTCAATCCAGCTTTATTTCAAGTATTTCTGGATAAACTTTTCAGGATAATAGAATAATAATGGAAAAGGCTATTTTTCTTGATCGTGATGGTGTTTTAATCAACAACCAACATCATTATTACATTTGGAAACCGGAGCAACTTACCTTCATTGAAGGTGTGATCGAAAACTTGCGAATATTACAGCAAAAAGGGTTTCAGTTGTTCATTGTGACTAATCAGGGCGGAATTTCGCGTGGTTTGTATTCAAAAGAAGACATCCTGAAATTGCATGATGAAATGATCCAAACCTTCAGAAAAATCCAAATTACGATTACTGATATTCTGTTTTGTCCTCATCACAATGATAATGAGAAATGTTTTTGCCGGAAACCTGAACCTCTGATGATCGAAAAACTTATTGCCAAATATAGACTCAATCCAGAGGAATCAGTAATGATCGGTGACAGCGAATCAGATATGATTGCCGCTGCCAGGGCCGGAATAAGCGGAATCAGAATTTTGGCGAACCAAAACATGTTACCATTTATTTCAAAATTGCTTCAATGAACGAGGGTAATTTCATATTGGTAAACGGTTCGTTTGTACCCACTTCCGAATACCGGATTTCCCTAAAGGAATCGGAAGGATTTCTTTTTTCTGAAAAAATACGTGCGGTGCGTTCTGCTTTTCCTTTTTACAGGGAAACACTTGAATTCATTAAACAGAAGCTGATAATTTTCAATCATTCATTTCCGGAATTAACAGAAAGCGAAGGTGCAGAATTAAAGCGGCAAATGGAACGCACGCTCACAAAAAACAAGCAATTTTTGGGATCAGTACTTTCCATCAGATTCTGGATTTCAGATCAAAAACTTCAGTATTCCATTCAAAGTGCCAAACATGAAAATGGGGGCTATATGCTGAATGACAAAGGTTTGTATGTTTCTGTCCTACCTGATATCAGAAAATCTGTATCTTCACTTTCCAATACTTCATTGGGTTCAGAAATGAATTGGCGGATTGCAGAAAATCATCCAAAAGATGTTGCTACAGATGAGTTTTTACTGCTGAACATAGAAGGTCAAGTCATTGAAGCAGTCAAATCAAATGTTTATCTGATAAAAGGTAGAATGGTAAAAGGGGCGTCCATTTACCACGGAGCTTATGCCGATATTTCCAAAGCACTTATGCTTAATTTATTTATCAAACTGAAACTCAGCTACAGCGAAAACGATGGAATAACTGAAAAGGACCTGAAGGAAGCAGATGAAATATTATTGGTGGATGCTATTGATGGAATAAGGTGGGTGGTTGGTTTTGAAGGGAAGCGCTATTTTAACAATACGATCAGAAAAATCAATGAATTGTTTGTCAGGAGTCTGATTAGTTAAGCGAAGGGTTCTCAGGAAAATTTTCCCACATCGAGTATTTTCCGCCAATCGACCGAACCGATTCTACCCACATTTCATTTTCTTCGATGGTCATAAGGTCGGCTTGTGCAAGATCTGTTACCAACCATGAGTTTTCCTTTATTTCTTCTTCAAGCTGGCCAGGATCCCATCCTGAATAACCAAGAAAAAAACGAACCTGGTTTGTATGAACCAAACCCAATTTAATCTGACGTTTTAAGGCATCAAAATCACCGCCCCAATAAAGGTCTTCTTTTATATGTAGGCTTTCAGGAATCAAATCGCCAAGTGTATGAATGAAATATATCGAATCAGTTCCGACTGGCCCGCCAATATGAATTTCAGAATCGAAATAGGGGAAATCGACGAACAAATCTTCAACCGGATAATCAACTTTTTTATTCAGTATAAAACCAACAGCGCCTTTTTCGCTGTATGAAGCCAGAATAATAATTGATCTGTTAAAGTAGCTCCCTGCCAAAAATGGTTCTGCAATCAGAACGTGCCCCATTTTTGGGGCAACGTGATTTGTTTCGATTCGGAATATGTTCATATCTAATTTCATAGGTCGAACTTATTAGTTGTAAAATATAGTAAATCTTTAACTTTTTTCAAAAAAAATTTATTTATTTTTTGAAAAAATATGCAAATTACTAAATATTAAGGATTTGATTAACTTTTTGTTGTGAATTTCAATGCCTGAACTGGCTACTTTAAGGTGCTGGAAAGGAAATAAAAAGACAGTAATGTCTTATATTCTAGTTTTCTTCAACGATAACGAAAATATCTTCATTCGCTTTTTTCATTAAAAATTGCTCGCGGGCAAATTTTTCAAGGTTCTCATCGTTGGTTTGAAGCTCGTATAATTTTCGTTTGTCGGCCTCAATCTTGTGCTTGTAGAAATCAACCTGTGCTTCAAGTTGGGCCAAATCGCTCAGGTTTTGACGGTGTTTTTTTAAATTGTTTTCATCAAAGAACATTACCCAAACAACAAATACTGCAAAAGCTATAAGGTATTTATTCGCAACGTTCTTCAGTATTACCATGGACAATTCTTTGGCTTTCATAGCGATTGATTTGAAACAAAAATAGGCTTTTCTGATTGAAATAAAAAGGGGGCTGCATCAAAAGCCAAAATATTCGCAGACCTCGTCGCCCCGAATTTATTTCGGGGCCTGTAATCCAACGCACTGAGATCCTGAACCAATCCTGAAACTTGTTTAGGATGGACGGATCAATGATTTTTGATACAGCCCCCTATTCTTTGAATTCTTTATTTCTGTTCAGGTAAAAAGCTGGGATACATGTAGCTTCTCTGCAAAACGAAGTTTTCTTTAATTGTACGGATGGATGTCCATCGAAGGAAATTAAACACCGAACCTGCTTTGTCGTTTGTTCCTGAACCACGTCCTCCTCCAAATGGCTGTTGCCCAACTACTGCGCCGGTTGGTTTATCATTGATGTAAAAGTTTCCTGCTACATTTTCGAGTCGTTTGGCCAGGTGTTCAATGCTGTATCGGTCCTGCGAAAAAATCGCACCGGTCAACGCATAAATAGAAGTACGGTCCAGAATATCAATTGTTTTGTCCATTTCCTCGTCTTCGTAAACAAAAATGGTAAGTACCGGTCCAAAAAGTTCTTCTACCATGGTGGTGTAATCGGCTTTTTTTGCCAGAATAACTGTTGGTTCAATAAAATATCCTACTGATTTGTCACATTTTCCGCCAAATAGAACTTCGGCATCGGCATCTTTGCGCGCTGCTTCAATAAAACCAGTGAGTTTATCGAACGAAGACTCGTCAATCACTGCATTCACAAAATTTGTAAAATCTTCAGGGGGCCCCATCTTAACTGTGGCCAATTCGTTGCCCAGCCGGGTGCAAACATCGTCCCAAATGCTGCGGGGAACATAAGCTCTCGATGCAGCCGAACATTTCTGTCCCTGATATTCGAAAGCGCCGCGAACCATTGAAATTGCCAGGGCTTGCGGATCGGCAGTAGGATCGGCAAAAATAAAATCCTTCCCTCCGGTTTCGCCCACAATTCGCGGATAGGTTTTGTACTTGTAAATATTTTCGCCGATTGTTTTCCAGATACTTTGAAAAACTCCGGTCGATCCTGTAAAATGTATTCCGCCAAAATCAGGAGATTGAAGCACTACATCGGCAGCAGCAGGACCGCCCACATACACCAGGTTAATCACACCATCGGGCAAACCTGCTTCCTGAAAAATTTCCATGATAACAGCAGCTGAATAAACGGCTGTTTTTGAAGGTTTCCAAACCACCACATTTCCCATCATGGCTGGAGCTGCCGGCAGATTTCCTGCAATCGATGTGAAATTAAAGGGAGTCAATGCAAAGACAAATCCTTCCAGTGACCTGAATTCATTGTAATTCCAGATTCCTGGCGCTGATTCTGGCTGCATTTTATAGATATCGGTCATGCATTTCACGCCAAACCGGAAAAAATCAGCCAATTCGCAAGCCGCATCAATTTCTGCCTGATAGGCATTTTTCGATTGCCCAAGCATGGTGGCCGCATTAATTTTTGCCCGGTACGGACCTGCCAGAAGATCAGCAGCTTTTAAGAAAATAGCGGCACGATGGTGCCATGCCATTGAATTCCATTTTTCACGGGCCATCATAGCCGCATCAATTGCCATTTGAACGTGGGAGGCATCGCCCTGATAATAATACCCGAGTGTGTGTTTGATTTCGTGAGGTGGGGAAATCCGGATCCGGTGATCGGTAGTAACTTCTGTGCCTCCAATAATCATTGGTAGTTCAAGCTCTTTTGAACGTAATAAGTTCAGCATTTCCTTTAATTCGGCCCTCTCGGGCGACCCTGGAGAATAATTTCTTATGGGTTCGTTTTTTGCAACCGGAATATTGAAAAATCCTTTCGACATAGCTTTATTTATTATTTTGAAACCTTGAAATTCGATTTCCCAAAATTATGGGTTTCGGCTATTTTAATTCCTAATAAAAATCACCTTTCAAAAATCAGGAAAATAAGCTCAAACGTGTTTATTATTCTGGGTATTTTATCTGGGCTAATAATGTTTATTAAGGATTTAATGGGGTTATAATATTAACCGCACTTCACGCGACTATGAAGGAACTGGACTTGGATTGTCTATTTCGCAACATTACGTTCGGTTACTTGGTGGAAGCCTAAGTGTAAACTCTAAATTAGGGGAAGGTTCTGTTTTTTCATTCAGCCTGCCATACGATAGGGAAGAAAGTACCCTGAAGATTGTTCGGTAGGAAGAATAGTGTTCAGTGATAAGTCTCAGTGGCCAGGATTTGAGATTATGTTTTTCAGATGTCGGGTTGTACGTTTTTTGAAAATACTTCACAATCCTATTTCAATCGTTCAATCCTTCCGTAGTTATTTAACAAGCGAATTTAAAGTTGTAAAGCCTACCAGACGGTCGTATCGGCTTGCCAGGTCATGGTAATAGGCAAAAATCTGGTATTCATTTTCGGTTACAAAGAAGGTTCCTTCCAGATTTACCGAATCCGCTTTTTTTGAACCTTCAGGAACATAAACGTATTGATAGTTGTAATATCCTTGTTTTAGCATCATCGTCAGTCCGTAACCTGCGGTTACAAAATCCCATTGCATCTCGTTGGTTTTATTGGCATTCCACCCGGTCATTGCACCAAATACATTTACCGACCCTCCAACCAATCTGCTTTCCATCGGCAATACAAAATGAACAAAAACATAGTCACATTCGGTATCAAAATCAGTAACCCTATCCTGACTTTCAATCACAAAATTGCCATTCATCTCTTTGTACGAAAAGTATTTTTTGTTGCTGCGAATAGCATCGGGAAGTAAAGTGACGTGGTAAACCGGCCTGAAAAATTTTATGTCCTGAACATTCTCTCCTTTATACCTTGTAGTCCGGATATCGAAATACCTGAATTCATTGCCGCCCGGAAATACATTTTCTTTATTGTAATCGTAATCGAGCACGTTGTCACGGATATAATTGGGCTTCAGATTGAGTATCGCATTGTCCCACCGCCTGTTTTGCATTAAAACTACCTGAATGTCTTCGCGCGGATTTAAAAGCTTCAACCGGTCATGAAAAATCTTGAAATCGACTTCCTGGTTATCCCCGTTAAACGGATCAAAAGTAGCTTTTTTAACCAAACCTTCAATCCGGACCAGCGGCTCGACCACATAAAAGCGTTGAATTATCACCAGGTCTTCGCGGTTGTTTTCAGCGAAAACCACCAACGCATAGTTGCCTGAATATTTTGGAGTACACTCTTCATTCGGAATACGCAACTGATAATTTACAAACTTCACCGTAGTATTGAAACTCATGGCATAATCGTTCACCGGATTATCCGGAAACCCTGAAATATATTCGTTCTGCTGAATGAACGATTCATTCCAATTGGCATCGCAATGTATAATAGTATAAAAGTATTGGCTGACATCTTCGGTAAGATCATCAAATTTAAGCACAAGCTTCACATCACTTCCAAGCTCAATTGCCGGGTTCGAAAGTTCGTTTCCATCTCTGTAAAGCTGAACCGATTTTATCCCCTCCTTGTAAACCGCATTCTGGTAGTAATACTTTTCCGGCTTTTGTGAAGCCCATGAATTTAACGTTAAAATAATAATTAGAAGGGAAGTGAAAAGCGTTGTTTTCCTGATCATTTTGTATTGTATTTTTAACCGATTATACCTGAAGCGATGATTTAATTCGAAAAAGCGATAAAAAATATCCTCTCAGATAACGGCACTAAGTATATAAATATTTCAATAAATATAAGTTTCACCAACAAAGATTGGGAAAAGAATTTTAATTTTTTACTTTTGCCAACCTAAAAATCACTTAATAATTAGGGAATACAATGTCAAAGCATTTCAAATTAAAACGCGGACTGGATATCCGGTTAAAAGGTGGTGCTGAAGCAGTTTTAGGATCGGCTTTGCAGATCAGGACTGTTGCCCTCAAACCCACCGATTTTCCGGGATTGACCCCAAAACTAAAAGTGAAAGCGGACATGCAGGTAAAAGCAGGCGATGCCTTGTTTTTCGACAAGTATAATCCTGACATCCTCTTTTCATCGCCTGTGAGCGGCACTGTAAAAGCCATTAATCGTGGCGAACGTCGGAAAATCCTGGAAGTTGTTGTTGAATCAGATGGAAAGATGGAAAGTCTGGCATTTGCCAAGGCTGATCCTTCTGTTCTTTCACGCGAGCAGATCAAAACGCATTTGCTGCAAAGCGGTTTATGGCCTTTCCTGAAACAACGCCCTTATGGGATATTGGCCAAACCTGCCGATGTACCAAAAAATATTTTTATCTCATGTTTCGATAGCGGCCCTTTGGCTCCCGATTATTCTTTCATCATGAAGGGACAGGAGAAAATGCTGCAAACAGGTATCAATGCTTTGGCAAAACTAACTGATGGAAAAGTATTTCTGGGTATTTCTTATGGGAATACAGGATTCTTCGGACAGTTGAAGAATGTAGAAACCAACAATTTCTCAGGGCCGCATCCGGCAGGAGTTGTGGGAATTCAGATACATCAGGTATCGCCTATCAATAAAGGTGAAATTGTTTGGGCCATCAATTTGTTGGATGTGCTTTTCATTGGACGTTTGTTTGAAACCGGCAAAATTGATATGAGTAAGATTATCGCGCTGACCGGTTCTGAAGTAAATGCTCCCCAATATTATCCAACCATACATGGCGCTTGTCTCGAAAATATTTTGGTCAACAATACAAAAAACGAAGTTAAAGAACGTGTTATCAGCGGTAATGTTCTAACCGGAACACAAGTTGAACAAGATGATTATCTTGGTTTCTTCGACCACCAATTGACTGTAATTCCTGAAGGCGATAAATATGAATTTATGGGTTGGGCAGATCCCGGATTCAATAAATTTACTGCAAGCAAAGCCTTTTTCTCAAAATTATTCCCCAAAAAAACATACACTTTGGATGCTAACTTACATGGTGGAGAAAGAGCATTTGTACTTTCAGGACAATACGAGAAATATTTGCCGATGGACATACTTCCGGTTTACCTGCTGAAAGCTATTTTGGCCAATGATATTGACAAAATGGAACAGTTGGGGATATACGAGATTGTTGAAGAAGACCTTGCTTTGTGCGAATATGCCTGCACCTCAAAAGTAAAAGTTCAGGACATTGTTCGTCAGGGATTAGGCCTGATGATGAAAGAATTGGGTTAACAGTTTAGTTGAAAAAAAGTTACAGATGAAATTTATACAAAAATTCTTCGAGAATACCAAGCCATACGTCCAGAAAGGAGCTAAGTATCAATGGCTCCATTCGGTTCACGACGGCATGTTTACCTTGTTTTTCGTACCGAAACATACCTCTAAAAGCGGGTCGCACATACACGACTACATCGATTTGAAACGCACGATGGGCTTGGTTGTTTTTGCCTTGATGCCAGCTCTGCTGATGGGCATGTACAATACCGGTTATCAGCATTTCGCTGCAGTTGGAGAATTGTCGGGCGTGGGTTTTATGGAAATATTCCTTTACGGATTCTTGCGGGTATTGCCTGTGATCATGGTTTCATACATTGTTGGATTGGGCATTGAGTTTGTTTTTGCACAGTACCGCGGACATGAAATACAGGAAGGCTTTTTAGTTTCAGGAATGCTCATACCAATGATTATGCCTATAAACACACCACTTTGGATGGTCGCCATCTCAACAGCATTTGCGGTTGTATTTGTAAAAGAAGTATTTGGTGGTACTGGGATGAACATCTGGAATCCGGCATTGGTAGCAAGGGCATTTTTGTTCTTTGCTTATCCCAGTCAAATTTCCGGAGATTCAGTTTGGGTCAGTCTTGGCGGCAAACAAGCTATCGACGGTTTTTCGGGGGCAACCCCCATGGCCGAAGCGGCCGCGGGCAATACAAACATTGATATATGGAATTCATTTATCGGTTTAATTCCAGGC
>JANONW010000055.1:0-1744 GCA_031421065.1 Prolixibacteraceae bacterium | reverse complement strand
CGAAATGGCCGGACGTACGGGTGTTTAGTCAATAGGTGGCGAAGCGCTGTGTGGCGGCGCAGCACGCGCAGTATTCGATCGTGGTTTCCCGGAATCTCCTGGGAAAACGAAGTGGACCTGCCTCGCTTCACAAAGACCGCGGTGATATTGCCGCCATCCGATGAAACCGAACTGCCGCATACGTCATACCCGGCCTTGTGACCGCACCCTTCCAATGTGGCGAGGTTGAAGTTATATAGGTGAGCACGATGAAACCGGCCGTGAGGCCAGCCGCAAACCGCCTCGACGCTTGGTACCTCAACAAGCAGGAGGCCGTCTTGTCGCAGCCATTGCCAAGCATGCCGTAAGGCATCGCACGGCGAATAGAAATGCTCCAGGACATGGAACATTGTTATGACATCCACTGATTCCTGCTCAACATGGGCATCTTGATAGAAGGCATGCACTACGGGCATGCCCAAGACATCCATTGCGAATTTGGCGTATCCGAGATTAGGCTCAATGCCAAATGCATCGTAGCCGAGCGTTCGTAATAGGTAGACAACTTCCCCACCCCCCGCGCCGATATCTAGGATACGATGAGTGGGTTGAAGAATTGGCGCCAACTTGTTAATCCTTGCCGCCGCAACTTTGCCTGCCCGATATACATGCCTGGGTTTGGGCTGCCATGTCGATTGGTAATCCAGCCGATAATGATGTTCATAGTAACGCCTGATCTCATCGTTATCCGGCCTAGGGTCGGTATATACCAAGCCGCAGCGACGACAGATCACTGTACGCAAGTGGCTCCAATCCCTGTCCGCAAGAGATATCTCCTCCACCACGGACGATCCGCCAAGGTCACCCCGAGCGGCGCATTGAACGCTCACCTTGCCGCGTTTGGACATTCGGTAACCCTCCAAGCGAGCGTACAGAAACCACCCGCCACTCTGAGTGTACAGAGCCGACCACCGTCTGTCAACATACAAAACGGGGGGGGTGGAATTCCACAGAGTGGGTAGAACACGGCTCAGGCGGTCCCAGAAACAGGATGCTCTTACATGGGCGAGGTTAGCGCTGGTGGGAGAGTGCGCTGGAGGTATGAGTTCAGTTCGATGAAGCCAGCGCTTGCGACTGGACCTTGCATTTCGCTTGTGGCGCACCCTGGTTGAACCGGGCCACGGGTGGTATCGTCATCGCGAATTGACAAAACTCCTATGCTAACGCATAATGTGTTTGATGGCTTGGGGTAGACATGTGCGCATGAGCAACCGCGGATTACCTACTGCATTTCCGTTTCTGTACGATGGACCTGGAGAGAAATTCACGCGCGCACTCTTTCATCTCGACTGAGCCGGGAAGGTCTTCGGTTTCACTGTACTGGCGCTCGATGACGATAGCAAGGGCGTGAAATGCTGGATCGGCCTATCGAATGGGATTGTGAATGCGAAACGCCCATCGGCATTCAGACGTTTCTACCTTTCGCCGTAGCTATGTGAGATCCGTCGGGTACGCCATCTCTTCGATCACAGAGGGCGCGTGACAGTGCAAACAAACTATTATGGTACACGAGGTGAAGAAGATGAATAAGGTATTCTGGACACTCATCGTGCTGTGCGTCCTGTCATTAGGCATATCGTTTTACCTGGCCGGGAGACTCAAAGTCCTTGAAATACGTTACGACATACTATTGACTAGGCTTGAGTCGGACGGGTTCTCACTTGACAATCATAAAAGACCATCGAGCCTGGAATGACCAGGCGGA
>JANONW010000054.1:0-29687 GCA_031421065.1 Prolixibacteraceae bacterium | reverse complement strand
AGCATCAGCGCAGAAGACGAAGCCTTGTTGTGGAAAGCCTATCGTATAGGCTTAAACAGAACAACATACCAGGCAATGAAATATAAAACAATGCCATTCCATCGAAAAATAACAACACTCAATGTTGGGTGGCCGGAACATCAGTTAATGGAGCAGAAATGCCTAAAAAAGCGATGTGGGTTTGAATATCAAAAAGATGTAACAGACCACTATCTGCTTGATATATGGTTCTGTTCATTGCTTTTTTGTGTCAGGATGATACAAAAAAAGTCAAATAAAAAATAATTGTTAATTTTATATACTGGCAGTATTACAGCATAGTTTACTTTCCAAAAACTGGCGTACTATTCATGAAAGTCGTTCGACAACACCCTGAATTCGGTCCGACGGTTGAGCGCTTTGGCAATTTCCTGCTGCTCGGGCGTGAGTTTCAGGATGAATTCTTCAGTTAGTTCGTCGTTTCGTTTCATAAAATCGTGTTGTTGGGCAATGTCACGGGTTACTTTTTTTGGCCAGGTTTCACCGTAACCTTTGGCTACCAATCGTGAAGGGGTGATACCTTTAAAAATCAGGTAATTAACAACAGACTGCGCTCTCTTTTGGGAAAGTTCGGAGTTAAACTGTTCGCTGCCAATGTGGTCGGTGTGAGCCATCAGTTCGATGGTAATGGTCGGATTGAGAACTAACAACTGAACAACCGAATCGAGCGCTAATTTTGATTCTTCAGTGATTTCGTAACTTCCGAAGGCATAATTAATGTTGTTGACTTTAATTGGAGCGTC
The DNA here is from genome assembly GCA_031421065.1 of Prolixibacteraceae bacterium. GTDB lineage: Bacteria > Bacteroidota > Bacteroidia > Bacteroidales > Prolixibacteraceae > Aquipluma. The sequence goes on along the minus strand of JANONW010000054.1, from coordinate 28,905 downwards.
GGTTGGCGATAACTTGAACTCAAACCTGAATTCCTTGCTGTCTTCAAGTCCGATAGTTGATGTCCTTACTTTATCGTTCAGGAAACCGTCTCTGAACGCTGCAAAAACGTATTCGGTTTCAGGTTTTAACTTGAACTGAAAACGTCCGCCATCTGCACGCATTTTCAGGTTGGTGCCGTCAGTTCCAATGATGCGGATCAACGCGCCATCGATTTTCTGATTGGTTTCTTTGTTGAAGACTTCGCCTGTAGCATTGAAAATTTTCGGGGGAAGGTAAAACGAATAAATATCGTCGCTTCGTGAGCCTTTGCGGTTTGATGAAAACAAGCCTTTTTCAACTTCTCCTTTGATAAATGCCATGCCAAAATCGTCGCCGGACGAATTGACCGGAGTTTTCATGTTTTGTATGGCCCACTTTTCTTTTTCATCTTTGACGGCTTTGAATATGTCGAGACCCCCAATTCCGGGATGGTAATTCGATGAAAAATACAAATCGCCGTTTTCGCGAATGAATGGGAACATTTCGTTGCCGGGAGTATTAATTTCAGGGCCAATATTTTCGGGTTTGTCAAAGTTACCGCCACCTTTGTCCTTCGCCACCCAAATATCTTTCCCACCATATCCGCCCATCCGGTCCGACACGAAATAGAGCAATGTTCCATCATCGCTCAACGAAGGATGTGCTGCAATCAAACTGTCGCCTACCAACTCTATCAGTATTGGCTCAGACCATTCGCCCCTTGATTGATTGGCTGAATACAATTCGGTTCCCATATCTTTTGTTTTGTCGAACCGGGCACGGGTAAAAATCATTTGATCGCCCCGGGCCGAAAGCGATGCGGAACCTTCGTCACTTGTTGTATTGATGAGCTCGTTTTCTTCGAGTAGTTTGGGCGTTTCCCATTTTTGTTTTTGTACTTCAAATTTACTTGTAAATAAATCGGCATAACGCGTTCCGGTAATATTGCTGGTACGTTTTCCTGTTACCGTTTCGCGGGTGGATGTCAGGATAATTTCATTGTCACGACCGCCGACAAAGACCGGGCAATAATCGTTGTTCCTCGAATTCAGTTCCTTAACCGGATTTACCAAATATCTTCCTGGATTTTCGAGCCACTTGTTGGCTATTTTGCTGGCTTCAAGTCCGTTTTTGGCATACTGATCGTCGGGTTTTACTCCCAAATAGGTTTGATACCAGGTAATGGCTTCATCGTATTTCTGGGCAGCCCTTAAACAGTCGGCATAATGCAACATGCACATTGGATCATTGTAATTGCGTTTGATTGCATTTTTGTACCATATAGCCGCTTTGGCAAAATCGCTGAGTTTGTAGTATGATTCGGCAATTTTGAAAGTAATTTCAGCCTTTTCCTTACTTAGTTTCTGTCCCCGGTAAGCTTTTCGGTATTTTTCAATGGCATTGTAATGTTCGCCAATGTCAAATGACACCTGACCAGTATTCATGTATTTCCGTGCAGAACAAGAACCAAGCAAGACGACCAGTAGAATCAGAAATATTTTTGGGAAAACCGTGTTCTTCATTTTAAATTGTGACGTTTCGGGGTAAAAATAACCAATTTAAATCCATTCTGAAAAACGGAAAAGGTTTATTTAAAGTATCGGAGAACTGATAAATTGCCAATTATTTTGCTGTGCCTGTATTGATTACCCTGAATTCGGTTCGTCTGTTTAATCCACATGCCAGTTCTTTCAGGTTATCGCTCCCGAGTTTTTCAATGGCAGTCACATTCAAAACATCACCTTCCTTTAAAAATTCGTATTGCCGGGCCAGCTTTGCGTTTGCCTTCAACGGTACAAACTCGCCGTAACCTTTGGCTTTCAGGTTTTTATCCTGAATACCCTTTTCTGCAAGGTATTGCACTACCGATGCCGCACGTTTTTCGGAAAGTTCAAGGTTGAATTTCTCATCGCCAATATCGTCGGTGTGGGCTGACAGTTCTATAATGGCCTCCGGATTAACTTTTGCCTGTGCATTGAGGTAGCCATTGGGTTTTTCGAAAGGGTACAATTCATTTCCGGGAGTATTGATTTCAGCCCGGGCATTTATTGGTCCCGTAAAAATGCCCGGGCTGGTCATTTCTGATTTCCATATATCAAAGCAATTCTTTCGATGAATTGAAATTCAGGAAAGAGGGTTCTTTTAAAAGTTAAGCTTCATAAACAAATTTGGCCTCATCCGGTTTCCCGACACCACGCAAGGCATCGGCATACCGTATTTCAAGTGTTTCATCTTTGTATCCCGAACGAATTGCGTTCCGGTACCAGACAGCTGCTTTCGTATAATCCGCCCGACTCGCGGTAACTTTCGGCAAGCTTAAAAAAATGCAGGTTTGACTGTTATGTCTTTTACCTTCCGAAATGTTTGGAAGCCTTTGTATTGTATGTTGAAAAAACTATTTAACGAATAGTAATTCCCTGTATTTTGGCAATGGCCACAGTTCATTGTCAACAATCAGTTCGAGTTTGTCAATGTGATATCGAATATCATCAAGATAAGGCCTCACGCTTTTTTCGTATGCGTATGCCTTTTCCTTTTCCGATTCAATGATATTGGCAACTTTACGGGCTTCGATCATCTCTTTTACTTTGGCATTGATAGATGAAACATGACCGCCAATTTCCCTGATCAGTTCCAGACGGCCTTCAGCCAATGATTTATATTCTTCGTCGCTGAATACGATCTTCAGATTTTTGACATTTTCGAGCAGCAATGATTGGTATTTAACTGCTGTTGGAACGATGTGGTTGATAGCTAAATCGCCCAGAACGCGCGATTCGATCTGTATTTTCTTGGTGTATTTTTCAAGTTCTACTTCGATACGTCCTTCAATTTCACGTTCGCTTAAAACACCGGCTTTACCGTACATTTCAATAACACGTTTATCGTGCAATGCTTCTAATGCAGTTGGAACGCTGGTTATATTGGTCAAACCGCGGCGTGCAGCTTCAATTCTCCATTCTTCGCTGTAACCGTTTCCGTCAAATCGGATTGGTTTTGATTCGATGATCAGTTTTTTCAATATCTGGAAGATGGCTTCGTCCTTTTTAATACCACCTTCGGCCAATGCATCAACTTCGATTTTAAATTTAGCAAGCTGATCGGCCACGGCAGTATTCAGCGCAATCATTGCAGATGCACAGTTTGCTGATGAACCCACTGCGCGGAACTCGAAACGGTTTCCGGTAAAAGCAAATGGAGAGGTACGGTTACGGTCGGTGTTGTCCAGAATAATTTCAGGAATACGTCCGATATTTAATTTCAAAGCAGTTTTTTCGTCCGGGGTCATCTTGCGGTCAACCACAGCAACTTCCATCAAATCGAGCATCTTGGAAATTTCAGTTCCAAGGAACGCAGAAATGATTGCCGGAGGAGCTTCGTTTGCGCCCAAACGGTGCGTGTTTGGAGCTGTAAGAATGCTGGCACGCAACATATCCTGGTTTACATACAATGCTTTCAGTGTATTGATCACGAAAGTCAGGAACTGTAAATTCGATTTTGGGTTTTTACCTGGTGAAAACAAGTTTACTCCTGTATCGGTTGACAATGACCAGTTGTTGTGTTTCCCGGAACCGTTAATGCCTGCGAATGGTTTTTCATGAAAAAGAACTGCAAAGTTATGACGACGTGCGATTTTTTTCATCAAGTCCATGATCATCTGGTTGTGATCGTTGGCCAGGTTCAATTCTTCATAAATAGGAGCAAGCTCAAACTGGTTTGGTGCAACCTCGTTGTGACGGGTCTTTACCGGAATTCCCAATTTGTACGCTTCATTTTCGAGGTCTTCCATAAAACGGAAAACCCGGGTCGGGATTGAACTGAAGTAGTGATCGTCCAACTGCTGATCTTTCGAAGCAGAATGTCCCATCAAAGTACGTCCGGTCAGCATCAAGTCGGGACGGGCCATAAATAAAGCTTCGTCAACCAAAAAGTATTCCTGTTCCCATCCAAGGTTTGCATTTACCTTTGAAACATTCTTGTCGAACATCTGGCAAACTTCGGTAGCAGCTTTGTCAACAGCAGCAATTGCCCTTAACAATGGAGTTTTATAGTCAAGTGCTTCACCGGTATATGAAATAAATATTGTTGGAATTGTCAATGTGTTGTCAACAATGAATGCTGGTGAAGATGGATCCCATGCGGTATAACCACGTGCTTCGAAAGTCTGGCGGATACCCCCACTTGGGAAAGAAGAAGCATCGGGTTCCTGTTGTGAAAGCATTGTTCCTGATAATGATTCAACAACCCCACCATTTTCGCCATGAATTACAAATGCATCGTGTTTTTCGGCAGTACCGTCGGTCAACGGATGGAACCAGTGGGTAATGTGCGTGGCCCCGTTTTCGAGGGCCCATGATTTCATTCCCTGGGCAACCTGATCTGCCATTTTACGGTCAATTGGAGTACCATGGTCAATAGCGTCAATTACCGCTTTGAATGCTTCCTTCGATAGATATTTCTTCATTTTTGGACGATCGAAAACATTCATGCCGTAAAAGTCAGAAACAAGGTTCTCTTCGCGTTTAACTTCTACCGGTTTTCTTGTAAGAACTTCTTCAAGAGCTCTAAATCTGAATTGTGCCATAATCTTAAAAATTTAATCGTTTTTGTTTTTGTTAATGTCTTTTTATTCCTGAAATAATTACGCAGCAAAAATATAAATAAAATGAAATACATGCATAATAATATAGGTAATTGATTAAATATTTACAATTAATTTAAAAATAGCCTTATGAAAAGTGTAGTAATTTTGAAAACACATGAAAATATTCAGGCATTTACTGTTTTTTGAATATTTTATAAATTTGAAAGATTTGTAATGGCTGGCTGAAATATTTATGCGATCGCAATAAAATTCCGATGTTTTAATGTACTCAAATATTGTACGCTTTTTTTGGCTTCGACAAAATAAAAAAAGGGATTCCATCTCTATTTTAAAGATGGAATCCCTTTTTGCAATATAATTGAAAAACGCTGATCTACATTCCCCTGCATCAATTTTTGCGCACAAACATGGTACGCTAGTATGCCCTTCCGTCTATGCCTTCAATGTAGTTGATAAATGAAGTATTGACCACCATGTTTCCGCCGGGAGTTGGATAGTTTCCGGTGAAATACCAGTCGCCGGTATCGTTGGGGCAGGCAATGTGCAGGTTTTCGATGGTCTGGTAAATAATTTCGACCTCAGAATGGCAGTCAACGGGTTTCAGCAGTTCAGCAATTTTTACCGACACTTCTTCAGCCTTAAACGGTTTGTATATTTCCTTCACGTAATTAACAATCTCTTCTTTGGGCAGGTTTTGCTGTTCTTTGCATTTGCGGTAAACATCATCAATCACATGTTGTTGATCGGTGTCTTTCAGTAATTGAATGGCCGCAGTAAAAGCGATGAATTTATCGAGCACGGCCATGTCGATGCCGTAGCAATCGGGATAGCGGATCTGCGGAGCTGACGAGACCACGATGATTTTCTTCGGGTTTAGGCGGTCGAGTATTTTCAGGATACTTTTTTTCAAAGTTGTTCCACGTACGATAGAATCATCGATAATGACCAGTGTATCGGTATTTTCCTTAATAATTCCGTAAGTCACATCGTAAACATGGGCAACCAGATCGTCGCGACTGGCATCGTCGGCAATAAAAGTGCGAAGTTTAACATCTTTGATGGCCAGTTTTTCCACCCGGGGCTCCACCGAAAGCACTGCCACCATCTCTTCATAAGTAATGCTGCCGTTTCGCTCTTTCAGTTCCTTTATTTTCCAATCGACACAATATTGCCTTACACCCTGAACAAGTCCGTAGAAAGCTGTTTCAGAAGTATTCGGTATAAAAGAAAATACAGTATTTTCAATGTCGTAGCCAATCGACTTTAGTATTGCGGGTGAAAGTAGGTTACCTAATTTCTTACGCTCCTGATAGATATCTTTGTCGCTCCCGCGTGAAAAATAAATACGTTCGAACGAACACGACCTGCGGGTATGAGGCACCCGGATCATTTTACTGGAAACCGAACCATCTTTTTTGATGATCAAAGCATCGCCAGGTTTTATTTCATTGACACTTTCAGCCTTTACATTCATCACCGTTTGAATGACCGGACGTTCCGATGCGACCACTACGATTTCGTCGTCGTAGTAATAAAATGCCGGACGGATCCCTGATGGATCGCGCATTACAAAAGCATCGCCATGCCCAAACATTCCGGCAATGGCATATCCACCGTCCCAATCTTTGCTGGCATTTTCGAGTACTTTCTGCACATCGAGATTTGTTTCGATCAACGGCGAAATTTCACGGTTCGAATATCCTGTGTTTTTGTATTGCCTGAAGTGTAACTGATTTTCTTCGTCCAAAAAGTGTCCGACTTTTTCAAGAACAGTTACGGTATCGGTGTAAGCTTTTGGATGTTGCCCCAAAGCAATCAACCGGTTAAAAAGTTCGTCTGTATTGGTCAGGTTGAAATTGCCTGCCATCACTAGTGTTCTTGATTTCCAATTGTTCTGGCGCATCACAGGGTGCACAAGTTCGATGCTGTTGCGGCCAAAAGTTCCGTAACGTAGGTGGCCAAGGTAAACTTCGCCCGAAAACGGGACATTTTCATAAATCCAGCGAATGTCGGCATCTGCGGGTTTATTTTTTTCGGCTTTTTTAATTCCTTTTGCAACCTTTTCGAAAATATTTTTAATCGGGTTCTGTTCAATCGAACGGTGGCGGTTGATGTACTCCTGACCAGGACTGAGTTCCATTTTGATATTTACAATACCGGCTCCGTCTTGTCCGCGATTGTGTTGCTTCTCCATCAGCAGGTACAGTTTGTTGAGGCCATATTGCCAGGTGCCGTATTTCTCCTTGTAATATTCAAGTGGCTTTCTCAACCGTATCAATGCTATCCCACACTCATGCTTAATCAATTCGCTCATTGTTCTTCGGGTTCTTCTGTTTGTTCAAAACTTTCGTTAAATAATTCAGGAAATCGTATGATATCTTTTACAATAAATGCATTCGGGTATTTCGATGTGATGGTTGACTTTGCCTTCAAGGCTTCGCTCTTGTTGCGGAAATCGCCAACCCTCAATTTAAAATTAGGTGTCTGAAAAATAAGGTAGGTAGGAATGGTGGGGAAAGTGAGGTTGAAATCATTTCGTACCCGCTCTGCCTGTTCTCGTGCTTTGTTTCCGGAGCTGAAGAATATTTCGAGGCGAAAACCATCAGTTCCGCGCTTTAGTTGGTTAATCTGGGAATGTTTTACAAGCAAATCGGTAATTCGGGGATCTTGCCTGATGGGTAATTTTCCAAGTAGTCCCTCCATTTTCGCCATTTGGCTGGTGATTCCAGGGTACAGGCCAAGTGTATCAGTTTGAGCATAGCCCGAAGTGCCCAATAGTCCAAGAAATAAGATGACACTGCACAAATACCTCATACGATCAGTTTTTGAGTTTGCAAATATAAGATTTTAATGGAACAACTATTCAAAGGGTATCAGCCTTCGATCAGGAAAAATATTTGTAAGATGATTGCAAAATCCTGTTTGCCAGCGAATATTAAAGCAAATCAACCTGAAATATCCGATTAAATTGAAAGCATCAAACGAAGGTTTTTTTCTGAATGTTAACTTTTTGATTTGAAGCCATCAAAATTACATTTTATCTTCTCCTGAATAATGTGGCTCCTGCCTCATCGGCAGCTACCGTGTACCCACAAATAATAGGTAAATACTTAAATTCTCTTTAATACAAAACAAAAAACAATGGAACGCGGATAAAATATGATCTGGCGGATTAAAACTGATTAAAATCCCGACAAGTCGGGATGATTTTCTAAAGAAACGCTTATGAAATTATGAGTCCACTACGAAAAGTCAATCCTACTCAATTTTGACTTTGTAATCTACTGATATTCAGTGGGCATTTAAAGTCAAAATACAACAAAAACGGGTTGTCGGAGTGGACTCAATTATCAATCATCCATTATCCCATTTGTCTTTTTTCGAATCCATTCCAATTTATTGGAATATAAATCCGTTTTCCATCCGCTAAACCCGTGTAAATCCGCGTTCTATTATTTTTTTTCTATTGTCCAGTATATGGTGTACAATTAAAAATAGATGTGGGTACACGGTAGCTCATCGGCAGACAGGGAACACTGCCAACTTTCACACTTGCTTATTCCTGAAAATTGGTGAAATTTGCATACTTGAAAAGCAATTCATGAATGGTATAATCTGAATCAAACCTGTAAATTTAAAAACATGGGAGATTTAATCAACGATTTCAACGATTACCGCGCCAAAATGAACGAAAAGATTTTGGCATCGGATAACAAAGTAATGAAACGTATTTACAGTATAGACACTTTGACCTATCAGGAAGGGGCACTGAGTGCCAAAACCAAGGAAATGCTTGGGCTGGTTTCGTCAATGGTGCTTCGCTGCGACGATTGTGTAAAATATCATCTGGGCAAGTGTTACAAACTTGGTGTAACTACCGATGAGGTTTTCGAGATTTTTTCGGTTGCCAATCTGGTTGGAGGAACCATAGTAATTCCGCATACCAGAAGAGCCGTGGAATATTGGGAAGAATTGCAGAATCAGTAGAAATAGGAGTAGAAGTTTCGAATGTCCATATCGGTAAAAACTTCTGAAGAATGATTACAAAGAATGACATATTATCAAAACTTAAGGAGTTAAAACCAGAACTTCGCAAAAACTTTTCTGTCAAAGAGATAGGACTCTTTGGCTCCTTTTCTGATAATTCTTACTCGGAGAATAGCGATATTGACATTCTTGTAGTATTTTAAAACAAGTAACCTACGTTTAAGTGAAAAAAGAGGACAGAACATATTTGATGTATCTTATTGGCATTCAGTCTTTAATTTGTTCTATACACGAATGTGTGTGGAAGTTCCGTAATTGGATCAGTTGCTATTTATGGATACAATTCAGGATTTAAAAATGGAATAAAAGCCAGCTGAACTGCAGGCAGATAAAGGGTTTTCCGGGTAATGGCATCGTGAGTGAGCAGTCCAACTGCACCATTTTGTTGCTTCGAATTCTGTTTCGCAAAGACGATATCGTCGGCATCGCCCAATTCGTAGCCCTGATGAACCAATACGGCCACACGTGGAGGAAGCATAAAAGCAGTCGTTCTGGCTTTCCCTGTTTGTTTTCCGTTGCTGATCACTACCCATGCAAAAGCCATTAATCCGGAATCGGAATCCTCTACCCCACCCTCAATCCCGATATAATAATCGAATCCGGGAAACAGTCGTTGAGCATTTTGCACCCGGCTTTCGGCTCCCCGTAAAGTTTCAACATCACTCATTGGCTGATCGGAAACACCACTTTCAACCGATCCGCCAAGTATTTTAAACTCCTGGTTCAAAAGCACAGACAATCCTTCTTTTACGGCATCCAGCTTTACCGGATTTTTAGATGCCACCAAAATTTTAATCATCGCAGGGTAAATTTTATTTGCCTCCAAAATACGAAAAACAATGCTTGCTGATGAACTTAGTCCAATGTTTCAGGTTTATTTCCCAAACCTTACTGATCCGACTTAAAGTTCATCGGATCAGTAGCAGAAGCTATTTTTCTTAATTTTGATGCTTCGCAAAACCAAACATCAATGATTATCAGACAAGCAAACATTACAGATTCGTCCAGTATTGTGGAATTTCAACTTGCAATGGCTATGGAAACTGAACAGCTCGAACTTCATGAGCCGGCCGTTGTAAAAGGTGTGGCAGCAGTTTTTGCCGATCCGGCGAAAGGCATTTATTACGTTGCCGAAACTGGTGGGAAAGTAGTCGGTTCCCTGCTCACAACTTTCGAATGGAGCGATTGGCGCAATGGCACAGTTCTGTGGATTCAATCGGTTTATGTTCGGCCAGAATTCAGGAAGAAAAGTATTTTCAGCCGTTTGTACAAGCACATTCAGAAAAAAGTTGCATCAAACACCGATTTGCGAGGCATCCGGTTGTATGCCGACAAAACAAACACATCGGCACATGGCGTTTACGAACATTTGGGCATGACATCTGAGCATTATCAGATGTACGAATGGATGAAAAATTAAAAACAGTATTCAGTCCCAGTATGCAGAAAAGTACATAACAATAGTTGGATCAGTCCTTCAATCCAACCATCAATTTTGGCCATGATAAAAAACCCATTTCACCAGAAACACGACAGTAATTTCTTCACGCTGCGCGTGAAGAAATTACTGAATACCATATTATTGCTGGAGCTTTGTCGATGTCTGGCCTCCGGTGGCCCATGCCCCAAATGTAACCACTGATAAATTCAAATCTGACTGGCCTAATTTTCTGTATTCCATATTTCGTTATTTTAGGTTTTTTCATTCTTAAATATGGGTATTTCAATGTAAAAGGTTGTTCCTTCATCCATTTTTGTTCCGTACCAGACCTTCCCTCCGAAATTGTTGACAATGTTTTTCACAATCGATAACCCAAGACCCATTCCACTGGTTTTGGTGGTAAAATTGGGTTCGAACAGGTGCCCCAACGCTTCTGCACTAATTCCAGAGCCGTTATCACTGATGGAAATCAGGGCAACTGATTCGTCCTTTTTAACAGCGATCCGAATTTCACCATTCTGGTCGGACGGAATCGCCTGAATGGAGTTTTTTATCAGGTTAAGAAATGCCCTTGAAAGTTGTTCCTTGTCTGCAAAAATACAGACTTCCTTCAGGTTATTCATCTCAAATGAAAAGTGCAGGTTTTGGTTGGGTTCAAACAAATCGCATACATTTCGAAGTACCTCCAGAAGGTCAAAAACTTCGTTTTTCGCTTTCGGTATTTGTGCAAAGTTCGAAAACTCCGTTGCAATTCCTGATAGGGTGTCAATTTGTCCAATGAGGTTTTTAGTGACACGCTCAAAAAAATCATCGTAATGTTCCCTGCCTTCAGCTTTGGCCCGCTGCAAATACTGAATGTTCAATTTCATTGGTGTGAGCGGGTTTTTTATTTCGTGGGCAACCTGTTTGGCCATTTCGCGCCAGGCCGATTCGCGTTCCGATTTGGCAAGCAACTCCGCACTTTCGGCCAGCTCGTCAACTTTGTGGTTGTATTCACGCACAAGCGCTCCAATTTCGTCTTCAGCCTCATAATTAATTTGTTCGTTCTTTTTTCCGAGTTGAATGCCTTTTAGCTTTTCACGGATCAGGTCCAATGGCAAAGTGATTTTGTTCGATAAAATAACCGCCACGATCACACTGGCAAGAAACAAAATTAGGTACAGGTTGATAAATGCCACCACGAAAGTAGAAATGCCCTGTTTCAGTTCATCCTCCCGTGTAAAATAAGGCAAATTCAGGTATGCCAGGTAACCGCCCCGGCTGTTCATAATAGGTTCGTAGGCCGATAGGTATGATAGGTTTCCGATTGTTTCTGGCTGAAAATATTTGAGCTGATACTTTTCCGACAATTCATAAAAAGCTTTTGCATTTATTTTTTCGGAGGTAATGCCTTTGCGAAATATTTCGGGTCGCGAGGTGGCAAGCAGATCTCCGTTTACATCGTAAATATTGATGTCGGTCCTGAAAATATTGGATAATTTATACAGTTCGATGAAAAGCCACTGTTGTATTTCAGGAGTAATTGAATTCACATTTCCCAGCATATTGTCGATTTCAACAGAAATCGAGGACATTTTTTCCTGAAGATCGGTTTGATGCCTGATTTTGTATTCCTGAAGGTTGTAATAGATGGTTCCGGCGGCAACGAATAGGAGCGAGATCAAAACTACAGAAATGATAGCTGCCTGAATCCTGAAACGCAGATCCCTCGGGATCATTAGCTTCCGGAAAGAAGGATTGCCCACGAAGGAAACAAACAAAACAAATACAAAGAAGAAAACAAATATGTAAGGAAATGAAATAAGGTAATCGACCAATCGAACCGACCGTTTGCTAACGATAATATGGTTTATTTCGTCGTAACTGTATATAACATGGTCGTAACCATCCCAATGTCTGAATTCGAATTCGGAATTTAAGTTATCGAGGTTGTATCCCTGAAAATAATAATTGTAGTCATACGCGCCCGACTTGTTCACAAGTCCTTCATCGAAATATTTGGCATACGAGAGGTATTTGTACCTGAAAGGTTTGATCAAAGTCCGGTCCATGAGCAATTCCGGAAATCCGATCCCTTCCGAAACAGTTTTCGAGTTCAGTTCAATGTAAACCGATATTCCGTTTGAATCGGCAACCAACGGATAATGAAGCCTTCCTAGGTATGAAACCCTTCCGTTCATATTATCCATAAAATAAAAACTGCTCCCCGGAATATTAATTCCTGAAGTTGCAATCATTTTTTCGAAGAACGGGAAACATGGTTCTGAAATATTTTCAGGATGAATTATAACACTGTCGTTGCCCGCGCAGAAAGTAAACTGAATATCGTATTTTCTGAAATAGCCATCGAAATAGTATCGGTTGAGGTAGCTTTCCAATTCCTTGTACGGAGGTGTAAGCAAACTTGGAATAATCGAATCGATATTAAATTGATTCTGCATGCTGGTCAGAAATACTTCGGCAACAGGATCTTGCTCCGAACTTAAATTAACAGCCATCAGCTTCTGAATCTGAATATCGCGCTTTTCAATGGTTTTATACACAACTCCCAAAGTGGTAATTGAAAATAACGAGATAAACAAAATGGCGTACGAAAGCGAAAACTTGGGAATATGCATTTTCTTTACCTGGCTTTGCAGTATATTGACAAAGAAGAACAATGCCAGAAGATACAATTCACCTGAATTAACAATGATGCACAATAAGATCGAAACCGGCAATGCAACCAAATGGAAATTCCGAAAGTACTTCTTGTTGATAAGGTCCTCCGATCTTTCGATGATTTTCAGGTTGATCAGAAAAACAGAAAAAAGCAACATCGCGATGGCCAGATAGCTGCTTATACTGAGAAGATCGATATCGGTAATCCGGTTTAATTTATACGTAATGTTGCTGTTGCCGATCAAATTGCCGATCATAAGTCCCACAACCTGATAAAGAGAACCGGCAAATACGAACGATGGAATGATCATTTGTTTTCTGGGTTTGCCATGCAGCGCGAATTCCCTGACAAAAACAAGGCTCCAGAAGAAAAACAATCCGGTAATCAGGTAAAAGTCGCCCAACGATGGAAGCCATGTTGATACTGCGTAATACTTGGGGCTAAAAATCTCCAGATGGTTCAGTATGTCCGGGATTCCGAAAATGATGTGGATCCAGTAAATCACGAAAAGAACCACCATTAGCAGCAACATCTTTGATATAAAGTTTTCTTCGCGGTAATCGTTCATTTTCCAGTAAAGTGTCAGGAGCAGAAATATTAATCCGAACAAATACAGGAAAGCCGAAAAGTAGAGTTGCGAAGCGTTAACCAATATTTTGCCCGTGGCCGTCACCGAGAAAAGATATTGATTGGTCAAATCCGTAATTTCGTATGAACTTTTACTTCTTTCTGCTGAAATTTTGAAATTGGAAGGCAGGTCGAACGGCTCAATAAAGTTATTTTTCAGGAACTGATTTTCGTACGAATAATTGTTTTTGATGTGGATCAGGCCCATCAGTTGGAAATCTCCCATAATTCTTTTCTGGGCCTCAAAAATTCCGTTTGGTAAAACTACCAGTCCATTTCTACCCGTAAATTTCGAATGCAAATTCGGAAAAGAAAAATGGTTGCTCGACCAGTAAACCATCTTCTGATTCTGAAAAATAACAAAACCAAGGCCTTCATTCTCAAACAACTCATTCAGGTCAGAGAAAATAGTGGAATAATTATCAGAAGTCGGGTTGTCGGTTATTCTCTTCTCTGCAATGTTCAGGTATTCCGAAAGTTTGAGTTCCTGCTTGTGCAACGTATGCTGAAAAGCCTGAATGAACTTCTTCTCAGGCTGGTGCTTTAAAGTCTGGTGTTCCTGAATGGATGCCAGCAAAAAGAACAGAATCGAAAGGACAGGGAATAAATATTTTCGGAATTCATTCATGTCACAAAATAATTAAATTTACGGTTCAAGCCCGAATTTCGCCGGAATAAATTTATTGATGATGATAAGGTTCTCTCTTCAGGATGGAAAAAGCACGGTACAATTGTTCAGCGAAAATGAGCCTGACCATTTGATGTGAAAAGGTCATTTTTGATAAACTAATCTTTCCGTTTGCCCTTGAATAAATATTTCCTGAAAATCCATAAGGACCGCCAATTAAGAATACCAGCCGTTTTATTCCTGAAAGCATTTTTTTCTCCAAAAACCGTGCAAAATCAATCGACGATGCTTCAATGCCATTTTCATCGAGCAGAAATAATTCGTCGGATGGAATGATTTGCTGCAAAATCAGCTCCCCTTCCTTGTCTTTTTGTTGTTCTTCGCTAAGGTTTTTGGCTTTTTTTATATCCGGGATTACCTTCATTTCAAACAGAATATAATGAGGCAACCGCTTTAAAAATATTTCCAATCCTTTTTGGAGATAGGCTTCGTCTGTTTTCCCAATTACAAGAAGGCTGATTTTCATACTAATTTTGTTACTTTTGCAAAGGTATTTGTTTAATGAAAAAATTGCACGGTTTTTGGTAATGTTTCTCGCTGAAATAAGTCTGAACAAAAATTATTAAGATGAAGAACTTAAAATTTAAGCTGGTATTATTATTTTTCGGTCTGTTTGCAACTGTTTCCCAGTCGTTTTCACAAATTCCTGACGAAATTGTTTTGAGCATACAGAGTGGAAATGACGTAATGTTGGCAAGCTATTTTAATCAGAATGTTGAGTTGGTGGTTCAATCACACGACGATGTTTTCAGTAAATCGCAGGCACAGCAAATTGTTGCCGAGTTTTTCAAGGCCAACAAACCCAAACAATTCAGTATTATTCATCAGGGCGGGAAAGACGGTGCCCGTTATGCAATAGGAAGTTTAATTACCAATACAGGTACTTTTCGTGTTCATTTCTTACTGAAAAACAAAGACAAAAACTCCTACATTCATCAATTAAGAATTGAAAAACAGGGTTAATGCCTGAAAGAATCACAAAGAAGTTAATTACCCTCTGGGAACGAATTCTGGAAAAGGCAAAGAAAATATCCTTTCCGGGTTTTGATGAGATGCCACTTTATGATGTGATGGTATTTTTCTGGCGCAGCATCGTCGATGGATCTCTTACAACCCGTGCTTCTGCTATTTCGTTCAGTTTTTTCATGGCCATGTTTCCGGCCATAATTTTTCTTTTCACACTTATTCCATACATTCCGATCGATAATTTTCAGATCGAATTGTTTTTGCTTATCAGGGATGTCGTTCCAGAGACTGCCTTTTTGGCCATCGAAGAAACCGTTCAGGATATACTTACCCAGCAACGTGGCGATTTACTTTCTCTTGGGTTTTTTATGGCGCTTATCTTTTCAACCAATGGATTGGCCTCAATGATGAGTGCATTTGATGCCTCACTTCATACTTTTGAACGCCGTACCTGGTGGGGACAACACCTTATCGCCCTGATTTTACTGGTGATCCTTTCCTTCCTCATTACCATTGCAATTGGCCTGATCACTTTCGGCCAGTATTTCATCAACTATATGGTTGCCAATGGTTTTCTGAGGGATACATTCACTATTTACACTTTGATCATCGGCAAATGGCTGGTGATATTGTTTTTGTTCTTTATGGCCAATTCTTTTTTGTATTATCTGGCTCCGGCAAAAAAAACCAAATGGCGGTTTATCTCCGCAGGAAGCACACTTTCAACTGGATTAAGTCTTGTTACTTTTATTGTATTTTCCTATTATATTAATCGTTTCGGACAATACAACAAATTGTACGGATCGATTGGGACTTTGCTTGTAATTATGCTTCTGATGTATTTTCTTTCGCTGATCCTTTTGATTGGGTTCGAATTAAATGCCAGTATAAACGAAGCAGTAAAACATTCGAAGAAAGAAACTTTTCATAAGCCTCCCCCTATTTCCCCATCCTGAACAAGATTTCTTTTTCCTCTTTTGAGAGTGAGCCATAGCCAGATTTGCTGATCTTTTCCAGAATTTCATTTATGCGGACCTGATCCTGATTCTTTTTACGGTTGTATTCAATATCGTTTACAGGTTTCCGGTAACTTACTTTCACATTCGGTTTGGGGGTGAATTGTTTTTTCAAACTATTCAGCAACCAGTTTGCCCCTTTCGCCGGATCAATTCCCCTGCGCAGTTGGAGCACATAAATTACGCCCCATGCAGCGCCGCCCAAATGTGCCAGGTTACCGCCGGCGTTGCTCGATGAAATGCCGATTACATACATCAATACAGAAAAAAGTGCAATGTATTTCATCTTTCCCGGCCCGATAAACATGAGATGGATACTGTGATTGGGAGCATGCATGGCCAGTGCCGTTATAATTGCAATTACGGATGCTGATGCGCCCAACAGCCTCGAACCTGACACCATTCCGGCGAAAACTGGAAATGAGTTGTAACCTAAAACATAAAACAATCCTCCAAAGATACCTCCAAGAAGGTAGATGGCAATAAGTTTTCCCTGATCGAAATAGCCCAGAAATATTTGCCCCATCCAATACAACCAAAGCAGGTTGAACAGGATGTGAAGAAAATCGAAATGCAGGAACATATAAGTGATCAATGTCCATGGCCTGCTTGCCAGCGTAACAAAATCTGCTGGTAGAGCCAGCCAGTCAAGAAAAGGGAATTGAGCGCCTGCCAGAAAATAAAAAACATTGACAATCCGGATCAGTAAAAATACACCCAGATTAATGTAAATGAGCCTGGTCAAGACCGATCCTTCCCTGAATGATTCTTTAATTTCGTCCCAAAGGTTCATGGTTTTTTAATAAAAATGCTTTGTGTTTTTGTTCCAGTATTTGATAAGGAAAAAGCCGAAGAGCATACCGCCAAGATGTGCAAAATGGGCAATGTTGCTGCCCGATTGGGTGAGCCCAAGGTAAAGTTCGATGGCTCCGTAGCCCATTACAAAATATTTGGCCTTGATTGGTATTGGCGGAAAAAGCAACATCAGTTGAGTATTGGGAAACAACATGCCAAATCCGAGGAGAATACCGAAAACTGCACCAGAGGCACCAACTGTCGGAATATTAAGCAGAAGGTTCAGCTTTCCTGCAATTGGATCGGAGAAATTTTTTCCCTGGTTGAATATTTCTGTTCCCTGAGTCATAACCATTTCAACAGCCTCGGGAGTCATTTTGGAGGCAACATTCTGAAACTCTAAAAAATTAACAAAGGTGTGAAGCACTGCAGCTCCCAAACCGGTAACAAAATAGTAGATAAAGAAACGCTTTGGCCCCCATACACCTTCCAGCACACGGCCAAACATCCAGAGCGCAAACATGTTGAACAAAAGATGGGTGAATCCGCCATGCATAAACATGTGTGTCACGAGTTGATAAGGCCTGAATTCAGGCGACTGAAAATAGTGCAGCCCAAAAATACTGGCAAGTTCGATTCCACGCATGCTTAAAACATAAGTTGCAAGCAGCATGATAATATTGATGATAATCAGGTTTTTAACAACTGGAGGAATGGCACCGAACCCAGATCTGGTATTTTGCATCATATTCTGTTTTTTTTATACTATAATTTAAATTTCAGGAAACTTGAAACCCGTTACTCAAGATTCGAACCAACCTGAAACTACATCTGCCAAAGTAGTAATTTTCTGTTTTGGTTCAACTATTCCGTCAAAATGTCATTTCAGAAGTTTTTCAAAATCTTCCAATGGCATGATGGACAGTATCTTCTTTCCCTTAGGCGAAAAATTGGGTGTTTTGCAGGCAAACAGGTTATCAATCAATTCGCTTATTTCTGTTGGTTTTAATGCCTGCCCGTATTGTATTGAAGAAGCCTGGGCCAACGAAACCGCCACTGCTTCACGGGCTTTCTCCTGAAGGTTGACCGGCGAATTTTTAAACTCTTCCAGTAAACTTTCAATGATTTCTACCGGCGAAGAGGTATGCAGCACTCCCGGAGTTCCATTGATAATGAAGCTGTTTTTGCCAAAATCGCGGACATCAAAGCCCAATGCTCTTAATTCTGGCAAAATGCTCGTCAACAATGTAGCATCGGAGGCATTCAGTTCAAAGGTTTCAGGGAAAAGTTGTTGCTGACTGGCCACCTCATGGTTTTCAATCACCTGCATCAGCCTTTCGTATAGAATCCGCTCGTGTGCACGTTTTTGGTCGATCACCATCAATCCCGATTTAACAGGTGTCAGGATGTATTTGTTTTTAAATTGCACCGAACTTTTTGCAGTCTGCTGTTCTTCTATCCTGAATTGAACCGGTTCGTCAGCCGGAGTTTCCGGTTGCGACGAATAATCGGGTTCGAGCCCTTTGTAAAGCGATTGCCAGCTGGAAAGGTTGGTGCGCTGTGCAGGTGTTGGCGCAAAACTACGGTCCGTTCCTGAATAATTTTTCGCGGAAGATGTCTGTTCAAAAGGATTGTATGCCGGGTTTATTTTTATTTCCGGAGTGTGCACGTCGGCATAATCCCTGAGAGGCATCGGAATATCAACACTTCCGGCCTGGTCGAAGTCGATGGATGGCACGATGTTGAATTTTCCGAGCGCTTCGCGGACCGAGGCCTGCAGGATTTGCCAAACAGCCTGTTCATTTTCGAATTTGATTTCGGTTTTGGTCGGATGAATATTCACATCGATGTCGGCTGGGTTCATATCGAAATAGATAAAATACGAAGGAATGGCATCGGGTGGCAATATTTTTTCGTAAGCCTGCATGATGGCGCGGTGAAAATACGGATGTTTGACATACCGCTGGTTGACGAAAAAAAACTGTTCGCCGAACATTTTTCGCGCATGTTTGGGCTGCCCGATGAAGCCAGTTATTTTGACCAGGGAAGTTTCCGTTTCGATCGGGATCAGGTTCTGATTGATATTTTTCCCGAAAATCGAAACGATCCGCACACGTTTGTTCGATCCGTTCAACTCATAATTAGCCGACCCGTTGTGGTACAACGAAATGGAAATCTCTGAATTAGCGAGCGCAATGCGTTGAATTTCGTTGATGATGTGTTTCAGTTCTGCCGGGTTCGATTTCAGGAACTTACGCCGTGCCGGTACATTAAAAAACAGGTTTTTTATCTGGAAATTTGTGCCGCTGTCGCAACTTACAGGTTCCTGAGCAATAATATTTGAACCCGAAATGTGAATAAAAGTTCCCAAATCCTGATCATGCTCTTTGGTCCGAAGTTCAACTTCGGCAATGGCAGCTATCGATGCCAGCGCTTCGCCCCTGAAACCCATGGTGCGAATGGCAAATATATCGCTGGCCGATTTAATTTTAGAAGTTGCGTGCCGCTCGAAGGCCATGCGCGCATCGGTATCCGACATGCCGCAACCATTGTCGGTAATCTGGATAAGGGTGCGGCCTGCATCTTTAATGTTGACCTTTATCTGGGTTGCCCCGGCATCGATGGCGTTTTCCACCAATTCTTTCACTACCGAAGAAGGTCTTTGGATAACCTCTCCGGCTGCTATCTGGTTGGCGACCGAATCTGGAAGTAGTTGAATGATATCTGGCACAGGATAATTTGAACTATTTAAGAAAAAAATAAACCAATGCCGTCAGAAGGGTCACGATGTATATTAAACGCATGTTCGATTTTCTGCGGGCTTCTGCAACAGTCTTGTTGTTAACAAATTTTCCTGCACTTCTGAACTTTCCTTTGATATCTGCATGATACGAAAAAGATGATCCTTCGGGATTATCTTGTGCCAACCCTCTTCTAATCCTTTCTTCGCGCTCCTTCATCGCCTCTTTTTGAGGATCGTAAAAGCGTGTAACTATATTAAATTGTCTGGCCTTTGGCAGATTCATGAATTTTATTCCCATTGGATTTTATTTTAATAGTACAAAATTAACAATTCTGATTGACTCTGAAATTTAATTGATACAATTATCTATTGTCGGAATAATTGGTTAAGGTGATGATCTTCGCCCCCATCTGGCAATTCAAACATTTTTTATGGTCGCAGTAGTTGTTTTTTAACTGAAGCAAAGCCTGTGTTTCAAACGCGGTGCGGCTTTCGATTCCCAGCTCGTTCCATTTCCTGATGATCTGGTTTTCTTCCGGGGCAAGCTTTTCGAGCAAAAACAAAGCGCGGTCTTTCATGGCCTGATCGAGGTGTTGGTCGCCGTAAACAAACAGCAGCGGAACAATCGTGTTGATCACCAAATTATTGAATGCGGTTTCTCCGAACACTTTTTGCCTGTTTCCTCCGGAAGGTTTGTTGAAACGGTAATGCGTGTCCCAATATCCTGAAGCTTTTACATTGAATAATTTACGAAGTCCTTCAGGGTTTTCGGTTTCCAGAACCCGCGAAAACAAAGCCGAAGAATGATGGACCAGCATGGCCAGTTGTGCGATGCGGACGGTCGGAAAGTTGATGGGCCGCAACCGCATGAATTTCCAAAGATGTGCTTCGATGCCCGATAAACTATATTTTTTGTACAGATAGGAATATTCTTTCCGGAGCGATAAATAATAATCGTCGCCCAGCAAAGTTTCATTCAACAAGCCCGATTGCCCAAACAACAAAGCTTCAATCTGGAACAGGTCGTTTTTGTGTTTGGATAATATTTGTAGTGGAAGCGATTTTGCGAGTAATTCAAAAGGCAACGCGTTGGTTTTCATGCCAAAATTTCGCGCGAGCAACTGATAAAATGTTTCGTTCCAGTTGTTTTTATTCTGTTGCAGAATGGCCAGAATATCGCTGGTCTTCGATTGAAGCCGTTCGATCATCAGCGAACTGAACCAAAACCGCAGTATAAACGGATCAACTTCATGCAGCTTTTCTTCGCAGGCAATCCAGCGTTCCGATTTCAGTAGCTGTTCGTAGTTTTCCAGAATTTCGGGCGGATATGTAATTTCGAGAGTTGGCAGTTCGTGGATTTTTACCTGAACAGGCTTGTCGTGCAGTTCGACCACGTGCAGGATAACATTGTCGTATGCCCCATCAATATCGTGTTTGTGCTGGTACCAATGCGACGATTTCTGGTGAACTTCGATATTTCCGGCCCAGGTGGTTTCGCCAATCCTGATTTTAGCGTTGAAAAAATCGGGTCCCGAATCGGTGTTTGGTCGTCCCGAAGAAATGATCTCAACGGATTTCCCATCGGTGGTTTTCAGGTTGTCCTTCAGATACAACCCATGTTTCCAGATAAACTGCAAAAATTCTTCCTTCATTTATTGGATTTAATTGAGGGTGTTATTTTATTCTGATCTGTTATTCTTGAGTGGCTTTGCGTATCTTAATCGTAAACGCCTGCGATGGATTAATTACCAAAAGCAGATCAATCTCTTTTCCCGAATAGTTTTCATTACGCAACAGAGGGATCAGCTTTTCAAAAAGTGTGGTGTACCCTCTGTATTCTCCTCCGTTTTCTTTGCCCGGATCGTACCATCCGGCGTCATGCGACAACAAAGCCTTGTTCAGTAAATTGTTGGCTTTCAGGTTGGAAATCATATTTAAATAGTCCTGAAGATTATTTTCATTCATTCCATCGAGGCTTATCCAGACGCCCAGCAGGGCGGCTTTTATGTGTTTTGAAATATCTTTTTCCGACTGGGCATGAACCCATACAAAAGCTTCGGGCGATACTCCTTCCTGCTGTAATATTTCAATTTGTTCGAATGCCGGAACAGCCGGTCCGGTATGCGACGCTATTACAAGTCCGGTTTTTAAATGTGTGATAGCGGCAGCAGTAATCAGCTTTTTATGCATTTCGGATAAATTACCGTTGTCAACACCAATTTTAATGAACCCGGGCTTTATTCCCGTGCCGTCAATTCCATTCTCTGATTCTTTGATCCATCTTTTGGCAAGCTGATCAGCAGTTTCTTCAAAAGCATAACCTGGAATGAATTGATTATTTCTTGCACCATAAAGGCCGGTATTGGTAATGATATTTAATCCGGTAGAATCAGAAAGGCTTTTCAGCAATAACGGATCCCTGCCCAAAAAAGCCGGGGTGCATTCAACAAATGTCTGACAGCCCATATCTTTTATCTGCTGAAGGTATGGAAATGCCTTTTCAATTACTTCGGACTTTTTCCATCTGTCATTGTTTATAGAATCGGCTCCAATGAAATCTACCAAGATATGCTCATGGGTAAGCCATGTGCCCATCTTTTCAGATGAAATTGGCCCAGTTACGGTCATGATGATGCCTTTGTCAGGATTGGTTTTACATTGACAGAATGGCATTAAAAAAGGAATGGTCAAAAAGAAGATCTTTTTCATGTGTTTCGGTTTATTTTATTCCGGAGGTTTTTCTCCGAAACGACTCAATAAATTTAACAAAACGAAACCAGAAAATCGGTATTTTTCAGAATATTCCCGGAGGACATTCATTCGACCGGGTTGATACTAAAACAGCACAGGAAATCAGGTTCAAAATTCATCGTTTTATGGCAAAAACCCTGAACCCCGAAAAACCTTTCAAATCGCAGGAGGATATGCACAAAGCGGCCTACAGATACTAAAAAGAGATCATAAAATTCCTAAAAAACAACAATAAAACCCTCTTTTTCAACCGCCTTCCAGGCTTGAACAAAACTAGCTTCATCAGTAATTCTGATCCGGTTTTTCCGGATCAGTTTTTTGATGGATTTTTGCGGTTCCTTGCCAAATTTTGACAGCAAAGCGCCCAAATTCATCCTTACCGGAGTGTAACCCTTTGCAGGCGAATAGAAATAATATTGGTGCTCGGGGCTATATGCCATGTTTTTCAAAATTTCCTGCTGGTCCTTATATGGCAATGTTGTGATCAGGCTTACTTTTCGGTAAGCCAGCAAATCGGGCTCCCCGTCTGACAGGACTTCAAAATAGCGGTCGCCTTTCATAAAACCATCGTAATACTGTTTCCGGAATACCCTGGCCCTTCCGTCTTTTTCAGTAAACGAAAATCCGTTCATACTGGTTTTGTCAATCACAATCTGACTTGTGATGGCCTTGTTGTAATAAACCACGTCGTCCTTAAACGAGCTGTATCTCAGGAATAAACTATCAGCAATTTCCCCACTGGCAAATTCAATTTTTCCGGGCGACCACGAGTCGTTCAGAAAAGGGAACCCATCGTAGATAAGATAAGCAATATGGCGGGTACCTTTAATTTTTTCGGCATCCCAATTCAGGTTCAGCGGTTCCTGGGCGACAACGGTCATTGCGAAACCGATTGTCTGAAAAAGAATGAATAGAAGAATTATTCTGATGTTCATATTATTTTATCTCAAATTGTTTTTCTGCAAAAATTAAAGTTCCATTTTTCAACCTGCCCCGTACAACCAGCTTAAACTGGCCCGCAATTGCGGAAGTACCGCATTTTATGAAAAGGGTACTTTTCGGTTCAACCAAAGGTTTCCAATAGATAACCTGTCGCAAATCGGGTATGTTTGGCTCCTGCATCCCTGGCTCGGAACTAACCGCCTGTACTTGAATGGCTTCAATGTCCATCAGAATGAGCTGGTCCGATTTCGGAAGCTGTGAATAATCGGCTTTAGTGGTGTAAATTGCTACCACACCCGGAAACCGGAGGTCGCCATAATACCGTTCGTATTGGCAGATTTCAACCCGGTCGATGTCGGTTGTTCCCATGCCCTTTATTACGTTCAGGTCCCTGATTGGTATTCCGTCGATCAGGATCAGCGGGTTCTCGCTGAAGTAGTTATGCATGTTGTTATTAATAACCTGAAGGGTTGGCTCGTTATTGTAATTCCTGAATTTTACGCCAGGCAACAGTTCTCTTGAAATTTCGGTAAAGTTCGGAAGATCAATGAATAGCTGCGGATCGACCTTTCGGGTTGGATTTCCGTAATAGGGCGATAATTCTTTTCGTTTTATAGCAGCTTGATCCATCTTTAATTTATCCTGACCAAAAATTTTCCGGAAAGTTAATATATCAATGTTCCTGCTGATATTGTGTTTAAATTCCTCAGGAATAGACTGTTGCCTGAATTCTGGCAATGTGCCAGAATCAGCGAAAAGTTCATCCATCGTAATTTTCAATCGTTGTGCCGGAGTATTGCCGAAACATTGAACGACTGCCTGAACAGATCCAAAGTAATCTTCAAGCAGAAAATAAAAGCGGCCATCTTTCCGGGTTTGGTAATATTGAAATCCGGGAACAGAATCAGGAATCGTGAGGTAAACGGTAATTCCGGCGGCAGGTTCCAAGGTTTTCTTATCGGTAACTGTTCCTGAAAGTGTGATCCCTTTATTTTCGGTTATTCCTTCTTTTCCCTGATCAGAGCTCCAAACAAACGAGGCAGCATCGAACGACGGTTCTGTTTGAGCCACGATAACAAGCAAATTCCCATCAATTTCATTCAGGAGAGTTTCTTCGATTTTTATGGTAGCCGCTATATTGCTGTTCGTTTGGTAGTTGGCTTCAATATTTTCAATTTCAATTTGTCCGGTTATTTTGTCCTGATTTTTTTCCAAGCCGGTTACCCGTTTCAACTGTCTTGTTTTTTCCAGACCGTCGAACCTGTTCGAAATCCAGATTTCGCGTAAAATTTTAAGTTTTCCGGAGGTGTTTTTCAGGTAAACTCTTGCCAGATAGTTTCCGGAGCCGAGCGAATCGGGCAACAGAAGAAAACCATCTGCCTGATTACTTTTGATTTCAAGAGAAACTCCGGCAACCCTTGTACCATGCGGATTAACCAGATCGAGATAGACGATCCGGGCTGGATTGCCTACCGGCGTAAATATTTTGGCAAACAAGGTTTCGCCGCTGACATATACATCACGGTCGGTGTAAAAGCCGAACCCCGATTTTTCCTGTGAATTTCCAGTCATCGCAATGACAATCAGGAATAGAGATATGATTATTTTTTTCTTCATCTAATAATTGGTTTCCCAAAATGATGGGCGGGTTCCGATCTGATAACCTTTATCTGGAATTTCAGGATAGCTGTTTAACCGACGTTGAATAACCTGATTGTCAGGACCAGTTCCCAAACTCAGATAATACCGGTATTGACGGTACGAATTCAGGTCAAAAAATCCAAGTACTATTTTTTCAGGAGATGTTGTGCATTTTATATTTCCGTAAATCTGAGTTAAAACCGGTTCGAAAAGGCTCCCTTCAGCAGAAAACTGTTGGTTCAGCTTCTCATGAAAATCGTATGATGCTTTTGTAATTCCATATTCGTCGAGAATGAGGATCCAGCCTGATGGAATATGATCGGACGAGTTGAGATAGAATTGACCGTCGTAATCCAGTGTAAGGACCGGATGCTGGCGGACCTTGCCGGATACACTATATAATTTCGGCCCTGCCAGATTAAACAAGCCCCTGTCGTAAACCGAAAGCCATCCGTACCATGAAGGTGGCGGAGGACCGAAAGCAACGGGAGGCGTGTAAACCCACTGAAGAATTGCCCTGCTGTTAAAACGGTAATATCCGAGTTGATAGGTTATCGGGGCATCAATGCATATTTCACGAACAGGAGTTTCATACAGCTTCGGAACCCCGTATGAATTGGTCCGGAAATATTTTTCAATCTTGTGTTTGGTATAAAGCGAATCGATGGCCGGAATGGGAGGCATAACAACAAAATCCGAAACAAAGATATCGTTCTGATAATTAATTTGAATCTTGTATTGTCTCCCCGGAACCGGTGTTGACGGGAAGGTGAAATATCCTGAATTGTTTTCAATCCCGCTCATAATCTGGCCTCCCAATTCAACAAGGTCAACTTTTGCTCCAATTATTTTTTCTTCCTGAACGGCGCTGTAAAAATCCTGTGTCATAGAAAGTCTGACAAAATTTTGTTTTGGGTCGTTCGTCAAATGCGATTCGACCACCAACATTCCCGGAACAACTTCCAATTCGGGTTTGTAATACTCTTCGCACGAAACAAAAAGTACCGAGAATAAAACCATGTATAATAGTCGTTTTTGCATCAGAATTTAAAATTATAGGTGATTGATGGTACAGGTACACCAATAACCGAAAGTTTATAAATAGCATACTGGTTTTTATCTGCCTGCTGGATGGACGGATCTTTGCGGTAAAATACCGAATATGGATTTTTCCGTCCATACAGATTATACACAGAGAAAGTCCAGCTTCCTTTCCACATGCGTTTTCGTCGCAGGTTTTCGTCGATCGTTATGCTCACATCAGCGCGGTGATAGGGTGGCATCCTGTATTTGTTGCGGTCGGAATAATAAACCACCTGACGGCCATCAAACATGTATTTCTGTTCGGGCAAGGTAATTGGCCTTCCGGAAGAAAGCACAAAATTGCCTGAAAACCGCCAGCGACGGCTGATGTGATAGTTCAGAACGGTCGATAAATCGTGTGGTTTGTCATATACCGACGGGTAAAATTTCCGGGCATTGATCACTTCTTCATCAAAATCATTGTCAGTTTGCCGCATGGTTCGCGAGTAGGTGTAGCTGACCCAACCTTTGAGCCTTCCAATATTCTTCTTCAGGTACAATTCGAGTCCGTAGGAATGGCCATCTGCGTTGATGATGTCATCCTCAATGTGATGGTTCATCACCAGAACAGCGCCATTTTTATATTCGAGCAAGTTTTGCAGGTTTTTGTAATATACTTCTGCCGATGTTTCGTACAATCCCTTCTTCGGACTTTTAAACAACCCAATGGCAACCTGATCGCTAATGAGCGGGGGAATATTGGCATCGGACGATTTCCAGAAGTCAGCAGGAGAAATCACCGAGGTGTTCGAAATCTGGTTCATAAACTGATGGATGCGCTGGTAGCTCAACCTGAACGAAGCGCCGTTGTTTAGTTCGTATTTTAACGCCAGGCGCGGTTCGATGCCATGGTACATTTGAGTTGTTTCCCACGAACCGGACCCCGGGCCATTCGCCGTGCCCGGATATATGGGCAAAGTCGTGTTGAATTTCGATTCTGTTGTTTGACCTTTACTCATGAAACGCGCATAACGAACGCCCACATTGAGCGCAGTTTTTTCTGTCAAATCGAAATCATCATCAATGAATGCACCCAGTTCAATCGACTGTTCTTTGGCTACTTTTTCAGGAATTACATTCGACGGATCACCTGCCGGACGGATTTCGCCCGGAAAAACCTTGTACCCGATGGTCTGAAAACCTGTATTTACACGGTGCCGATCGTTGGGCAGCCAAGAAAGGATGTATTTCATACTGCCATATTCCAGACCGGTAGCCAAAGAATAATCGTCTTCTGAAAGATTCGGGTCCTTTTGATCGAGTTGAAAATTGTATTTGCTATATGCCAGGGTCAGGTTTGAAATCAGGCTTTTTGAAACATTCAATTTCCAGTTGGCCGAACCAATAGAATTTCCGTAGGTATAAAGTGAATTTGAATTCAGGTTGAAAACATCGTTGCTGTGGTAGCCCGTAAGTTTCAGATTGCTTTTTTCGCCCAGAACCAGGTTGACGGTTCCGTTTACATCATAGAAGTGAGCCACACTGTTCATAAACTGCGCATTTCGCGATTGCCTCATCAACCAGTCTGAATAAGTTGAGCGGCCACCAATCAGGAACGTGCTTTTCTTTTTCTTTACGAACGGCCCTTCCAGCGTAAAACGACTATTAATGAGGCCGATTCCGCCATAGAACTGAATATTTTTGGTATTGCCCTCCTTGAGCTGCACATCCATGATGGATGAAACGCGCTCGCCATACGAAGCCGGAATTCCACCCTTGAAAAGTATCACATCTTTCACAGCATCAGGATTGATCATCGAGAAGAAACCGAACAGGTGGGAAGTGTTAAAAACCGGCGCACCATCTATCATTATCAGGTTTTGGTCGGTATTTCCACCCCGGACATTGATGCCCGACGACATTTCGCCAACACTTTGTACACCGGGCATCATAATCATGCTTTTTATCACATCGGCTTCGCCCATCATCACCGGAAGTTCTTTCAGTATTCTTGAATTTACCCTCACCATGCTCATTTGTGCTTTCGATGCTTTGCTGTCATCGCCCATTACGGTCACTTCTTCGAGGCTATGCGTTTCTTCAAAAATTTCGAAATCTGCTTTTCCGTTTTCAATCAGTTTTATTTTCTGGTGTAAAACTTCGTATCCCATAAATGAAACCTGAAGCGTGTGGTCGCCTGTTGGTAAATCCATTTCATAGGTTCCTTTCAGACTGGTTGTGGTCCCGGTTCCGGTTTGAGCATGAAAAATGATTGCTCCTGCCAATGGTTCGCTGTTTTTGCCATCAATTACTTTCCCCTTTATTTTTGCGATTGAATATCTGCCCTCGTTGAGCGGGTCTCCAATAACCAATATCTGAGGTTCGTCTGAGCCGATTTTTTGCCGCCCATCAGTTCCTTTTGGGAAGATCACCACCGAATTGTTCTGGAAAAAGCGAAAAGAAAGTGGTTGCCGCTCGAACAACAGATTGAGAACCTGAATCAATGGCATTTCCTTAAATTCCTGATTGACCTGATACGATTTTATCCATTCCGGCCTGTAATAAAACCTGATCTGATGTTCCTTTTCGATGGCATTAAAAAATTCATGCAGGCTGATCTGCTGATATTTGCCGCTGATTATTTTCTCCTGAATATTCTGGGCCGAAAGCGAAAAATTCAGAAGAAGAAAGCAAAAGAAGGTGAAAATTACTTTCAGGAGGATAAAATTAGGAGGATTCTTCACAGGTTGGTAGGTTCAGAGTTAGTCGGTTTTTTTGGTATCTGTAAAATTATAAATTTATTATAACTGTTAAAACCACCTCCTTTGGTGGTGGTTATGTATAAATTGGCTTTGCCTGAAAATTATTAATCATGAGATGTGACCAATTTTAATTTTAATCCTATCATTATCAAGAAGATTAAGAACTATCAGAAGAG
>JANONW010000053.1:0-1891 GCA_031421065.1 Prolixibacteraceae bacterium | reverse complement strand
GGATACTGGGAAAAAGATCTTGTTCCTGGAAAAGTAGATAACCTGAAATTTGATGCAGCATTACATTACAGACTTGGCAGCAACGCAGAACTTTCATACTCCTACCGCTTCGGTTTAATGGACGGATTATTCCAGCGTGGTAATAAAATACAGCTTGACAACACTAAAGTTCAAAATCATAAAATTGAACTGAAAGGAGCCAATTACACTGTTCGCTCTTATGTCTCTATCGAGGAAACCGGTGATTCATACAATTTAAAACCATTGTCTGATAATCTGGACCTTTCTCATCTTTCAAATGAAGACTGGCGCAATGCGTTTAGAACTGCTTTACAATCTGAATTAAATGCCGGTATTGATCTTGCAGATGCCTTGAGTCGGGCACGCGTAGTTGCAGATGCTGGCAGAGCAGAACCCGGAACTCCGGAATTCAAAGCACTGAAAAATGAAATTATAAAGATCAACAATTGGGATCACCTTAATGCAGGCGTTCCAACCGGAACACAAACCGGTGGTGCCTGGTTGAATCAAAAGAGCAGAATGTATCACACCGATGCACAATGGGATTTATCGGACAAGATAAAATTCATTGATCTCCTGGTAGGAGCTGACCTTAGAATTTATGAAGTAATTCCGGATGGAAATAATTTTGTTGATTTCACGAGACCAATATCAGAACGTAATTCTCCCCAGGAGGATGGAAGCTTCGGCGAAAATGTACATTATACCAAGTATGGATTGTTTACACAGATCACGAAAACTTTTTTTCAGGAAAAATTAAAAATATTTGGTTCCCTTCGCATGGATCAAAACCTGGAATTTGATCCTAAACTTAATCCACGGATAGCTGCCGTTTATACTATCGCGGAGAAACATAACCTGCGGGCATCATTTCAAAACGGATTCAGGTTTCCTGCTTTATTCGAAGCATTATCATTTGTTAACAATGGTAATATCCGAAGGGTTGGCGGTTTGTCGTATATCAACGAAGGACTTAACTACCTGGATAATTCATACACACTGGCTTCTGTAAATGCTTTTAATGCGGCAGTCAGTCAAGATGTTGTTGCAGGTTTGACTGCCAACAATGCTGCACTTAAAAACAGAGATTTGCTTCTGGTAACAAACCTCTCACCTACGCGGCCGGAAAAAATTAACTCCTATGAGGTTGGATATAAGAGTGTTTTGTTCGATAATACTGTCACACTGGATATTGATGTTTACACAAATGTGTATGATGGCTTCCTGGGACAAGTAGAAGTTTCAGTTCCCTATTTACCAAGTCAGAGCAATCCAAATGTGCCAGACGAACAAGTTACAGTGGGCTCTGATGATGCCGTTATTTCAATGCTTCAGGCTAATAGAAATCCGCGGCAAACCCGCTATCGCGTATACACCAATGCCAGGTACAAGTATAATAATTATGGATCAGCTTTGGGTTTGTCGTATAATTTCTACAAGAAGTTCACAATTTCCGGAAATCTGAGTTATAATGCCATTTCCAAAAACAAAGAGAGAGATGTATTCGTAACCGGATTCAACACACCAAATTGGGCAACCAATATTTCTTTTGCCAACCGTGAAGTAATAAAGAACCTTGGATTTAATGTTGTATGGAGATGGCAGGATACATTACTTTGGGAAAGTCCGCTGGCGAATGGAACCATACCACCATATAATAACCTGGACGCCCAGGTTACCTACAAGTTGCCCGCCTTGTATGCTTCTATAAAATTGGGCGGTACAAACATTTTTAACAACCGGTATATTCAATACGCAGCTGGTCCAACAATCGGCGGATTATATTATGTTGCAGTTACATTGGATGGATTATTACAGAAATAATTAACCAGGTTTATTTGCCATTGACAATATTTTTTTTCAAAGATTG
>JANONW010000052.1:0-13627 GCA_031421065.1 Prolixibacteraceae bacterium | reverse complement strand
CCGGCCACCCAACATTGAGTGTTGTTATTTTTCGATGGAATGGCATTGTTTTATATTTCATTGCCTGGTATGTTGTTCTGTTTAAGCCTATACGATAGGCTTTCCACAACAAGGCTTCGTCTTCTGCGCTGATGCTGGCACGGACAAAATAGGTGCCAAGCTGTGGCCCTTTTCCTTTAACCGGCCAATGCGTTCCCATATTTTTTCAACAGATTGGTTCTTCTTGTTTTTTTGTGCACTGCATCAACCGGTTACGGTCAACCGTCCCACTTTCGGGGCAGTATAATTCCATCGCCGCTGAATTCCATTTAGCCATTCAGCTGTTTCCTTTTCAGAGTCAGGGCATAACATAACCATTCCCCGCCAATTTCGTGCGAACTGATAGATTCAAAGGTGTCAAGTTTTACCGTTCCGCAACTGCACGCAGGGCGGGAGTTTCCCGATAAACTTCCCTGGAAACTCGTGTGAATCAAGAAAAAATCTCCTCCGAAATGTTAGTAAACAAGAAGAGCCGTGTGAAGCGAGAGTTTCAAGCAAGGTTCCGTGAGAACGTGAGGGTGAAATTCCCTCGCGTGACTCGATTATTGCGACACGAAGTCGTATTAAATAATTGTGTTACAGTCAGTTACGACTGAATAATAACACCTGCTGTTCCTTCAGCAGTATCCTACCGGGGCATCGGATGTATGGTGCTTGCCCTGTTAAATATTAGCTTCGCTATTTAACGGGGTGAACCATTATCGGGTGAAGCCCCCGGGAAACAGTACCAATCGTCGGCTCGTGAAGCCATTGACGGGGCTGGAAACCGTGAGGCAGACAGTCTTTGAAGTCTCAAAGTCAATTAAGGGCTTGGATTAGTGGGCATGGCTAAAATATGTGAACATTCCGTAACTACCGACAGGCAGTGGGAGCGAAAAAGAGAATGATACGCTCTGTACCAAAAAGGTAAGCTGACAGGTTAGGCACGTTTAACGCAGTGCTTACAAGGATGTAGATCAGCCGGCAGACAGGATGGGCCTAAACCCACATGTAATCGGAAAATAACAATGTACAGTTTTCGGCAAATCAAGGATGCTCAAGTTTTGGCAACAATGATGTACAGTTTTCAAATATTTGATTCATGCCAACAATATTGTGCTTATACTTTCGGTTGGCTGGATACTGATAAAATTAGGCAGATGAACCCGATTTAATTGTGAAGCAATGTTAATCCTTGTTCAGGAAAATTCAGTAGTTTTTTACTTGCCGGAAATCAGGAAAAGATTAACATTAGAATTTCAATGTAAAACCTTATCTTTGCACGTGTTATATTAACGAAAATAAATTTTTAATTATGGGTAGGTCGCAGGAAACGTTCAACAAAAAAGAAGTAAAGAACAAAAAAGACAAAAAGAGAAAAGACAAAGAAAAGAAGCGCCTGGAACGAAAAGACAACGATAAACCAAGCAGCCTCAACGATATGATTGCTTATGTTGACGAAAATGGCATGATCACTTCCACCCCTCCTGATCCCAATAAAAAGAAGGCCATCATTAATTCAGAAGATATTGAAATCAGCATCCGTAAACAGGAAAATATTCCTTACGACCCAATTAGAAAAGGTACAGTTACATTTTTTAATGACTCGAAAGGTTATGGGTTTATCCGTGATTCGGAATCGCAGGAAAGTATTTTTGTACACGTAAACAATGTGCTCGAAGGGATTAGAGAAGGAAATCTTGTGACTTTTGAAGTTGAAAAAGGGCTGAAAGGATTTACAGCTGTTCATGTAAAACTTTTTAAAGATAAAGTGGTTTAGTCACTGGTTTGTAACAAAAATTTAATTGTTTGACTTAATTAATTTTTTTAATCCGAATTTTATATGAGGCTCAAATTAGTAACAATTGCGGCAATCTTATTTTTATCACAACAGATTTTCAGTCAGGATAATTATCTTACAGCTGCAGCAAGGGATTCCACAAAAGTATATGTTGGCGGATCAAAATACGAGGTAAAAACCTTCCCTCAGAAGTTCAAAGCCCAAAAGCCAAAAAACGTAATTATGATGATTGGCGACGGGATGGGCGTGGCACAGGTATTTGCCGCACTGACAGCCAACGGAGGCCATCTTTATCTCGATAACTTCAAGCACATAGGATTTTCGAAAACGGCATCTTCCGATAATTACATTACCGATTCGGCAGCTGGCGGAACAGCTCTTTCTACCGGACAAAAAACATACAATGGAGCCATCGGGGTAAATACCGATACTGTTGCCATCAAAACCATTCTTGAAATGGCCGAAGAAAAAGGATTGGCCACCGGATTGGTTTCAACATCGGCAATTACCCATGCCACACCTGCTTCTTATATCGCCCATCAGGGTAGCCGTGGAAGCTACGAAGACATTGCTGCTGATTTCCTTAAAACCGATATCGATGTTTTTATCGGTGGCGGGTACAAACACTTTACCCAACGGAAAGACGGACGGGACCTGACCAGCGATCTTCAGCACAATGGATACCAGGTTCTGCGCGATATGGACGAAATTTCCAAAGTTAAATCAGGCAAACTGGCAGGTTTGATTGCCGATGAGCACAACGAAGTTTTTCCAAATCGAAAAATGGATCTTCCATTGTCAACTCAAACTGCTTTAAATATTTTAGGACAGAACAAAAAGGGATTTTTTATCATGATCGAAGGATCACAAATCGACTGGGCCGGGCACGCAAACAATACCATTTATATTGTGAACGAAACGCTCGATTTTGACCGCTCGATTGGGAAAGCACTTGAATTTGCCGCCAAAGATGGCGAAACACTTATAATTGTAACTGGCGATCACGAAACAGGTGGAATGGCAGTGGTTGGTGGCGACATGAATTCAGGAATGGTAAAAGGTGCATTTACAACGGGTGGCCATTCTGCAATAATGGTTCCTGTTTTCTCATACGGACCTGGCGCTGAAAATTTTACCGGAATAATGGAGAATACCGATATCGCAAAAAATATCATCAAGTTGCTGGATTTATAAATCACTCAAAAACAGCTCAAGTAAAAAACTATGACTGAAAGTATACTTTCAGTCATAGTTTTTTACTTTTATGGACTTAATGTATTATCAAAACGAGAGATTTCTATGACCATTACTGGAAGTTTAACCGCACGCTCATTGTTCTATGGTTTGGAAAAATCATTGAAGAAACCAGCTTGTATTTCCGTACAATAAGCGAATTACGACTAACTGACCAGCAGATCGTAAATGCCGGAAAGGCTCGGTGGTCAGTCCTTACGGCCCAGATAGATTGTCGAAGCATTATTTCATCGGGCTGTTAAAAAACTTCCCTGAAATAAACCGGATGGGGTACCAGGCGGCCAGAAAGCCGATGCCGGAAACAAGCAGAAAAACAGCCATCAGATCGGTGATGCGGATTTCGACCGGGTAGCTTGAAAAAATGAAGGCGCCTTCGTTGCCGGGAATTTTTAGTATGCCAAATTCAATCTGAATCCAGCAAATCAGAATTCCGAATATCAAGCCAAAAACAGCGCCGGCCAGTGAAATCATCCAGCCCTCAAACAGAAAAATGGTGCGGATGAGTTTGCGGTTGGCTCCCATACTTTGCAGAATGGCGATGTCGGCTTTTTTGTCGATAATGAGCATCGAAAGCGATCCAAGAATGTTGAATGACGCGATAACCAGCACAAATCCAAGAATCAGGAAAATGGCCCATTTTTCGGTTTCCATGACGCGGTAAAAAAGTTCGTGCTGTTCAAACTGTGTTTTTACGGTAAAGTTATTGCCCAGCACCTTCTCAATTTCAGCTTTTGCAACTTTGTCGGAAATACCTTCTTTCAACCCGATTTCAACAGCAGTCACCCGACCATTCATTTGGAACAGTTCACCGGCAAAATCGAAGGGAACCAATATGTATTTCGAATCAATTTCCTGCTGGTTGGAAAATATTCCGGAGGCATAAATAGAGCTGTGTATAAAGGCATTCTGAAGAGACGGTCGTCCGCGTGTACCTTTTTTAAGGGTGTAAATGTGTATCGGATCAGAAAAATTCAGCCCGACCGATAAAAAATAGGCCACTCCCTGCCCTACCACTGCAAACGGAATCTGATCGGCTTCCAAAATAAATTTCCCGACAGTAATAAAACTGCTGTCCAATCCTGCGGTCTGAGAATACTCCACCGGAACACCTTTTACCGTAGCAAAATGCTGTCGTTCGCCATACCTCAGCAATGCGTCTTCTTCAATCACCGGAATTACTGAAATAACCTCGGGCAATTGACTGATGGCGTCAAAGTTGCCATGATTCAGGTCAAATGATTTGCCGATGGAAGCGCTGATTTTTATGTCAGGATCGAAGGACGAAAACAGTGATTTAATGGTGGTGTCGAGCCCGTTGAAAACCGACAGAATTACTACCAGCGCAAAAGTACCAACAGTAACGCCCGCAACCGAAACTCCGGAAATGATGTTGATCACATTCACCGATTTTTTTGAAATCAGGTAGCGACGGGCGATATAGAAGGCTGTTTTCAATATTTACCAATTATCTATTTACAATTTACCATTTTCCTTACCAAATGGCAAATAGCTCTTTACCAATTATTTATTTCCAGGCTTTAACGATTAATCCGGTTCCGCTTTTGTGGTTTATTCCGAGATCTAAAAAGTTGAGAATTACTGCAATCGGATAAACGATCAGATAATAAAACGGTAGAATTACGAAAAATAATTTGCTGGCGCCAAGCATCAAAATGGGGTATTTCATCGACAGTTTCCAAGATATTTTCCCCGGATTTCCGTACGAATAACGGGCTTCAACTTTCGAAAATCCTGCCGATTTCAGCTTCGTTTCGATGTCGCCAATATTGTATCCGTCGCGCACATGTTCGTCGATAAAACCGTGAACGCCTTCCTCGTGGTCGTGGTCGTGCGAATCGGATCCGCCCTGGTCGGAAGGAGTTGAAATCAGCAACATTCCGCCTTTTTTCATCGAAGCGTAAAAATTCCTGAAAACCAGCACATCTTCCTCAATGTGTTCCATCACATCTACCGAAAGCACCAAATCGTATTTGTTGTTCTCCTGAAATGTAGTCAGATCGGCCAGTTCAAATTTTACACGATCCGACAAACCCACCTTTTTCATAAACCGGTTGCAATCATCAATTTGTTCAGGTTTAATATCGACTGCTTTGATCTTCGCCTTTGGAAACCAGCGCGCCATGCGGTAGGTATATTGGCCAAAACCAGATCCGGCATCTAAAATGGTTCTGACTTCCGGAGAAGCATGGGTACGTTTGCGCAATTCTTTGCGGATGTGCCATGCGCGAAGCAGCAACCAGTCGAGCAACTGATAGAACAACTTGCGTAAAACCGGATGCTGGTTAAATACATTTCCCAACGAACGTTTAATCGGATCGTATTGCATTTTTTTCAGTCTTGATTATTAGAATATTAGAGTCTTGAATATGCGAAACGAGATCTGTTTTCACTCAAGATTCAAGATTTGAAATTCAAGATTATTCTTTGAGCAACCGGTCAATGTTGTCGATGTAATCGAGGCTGTCGTCCAGAAAGAAATCAAGTTGAGGAACAATCCGAAGTTGTTTTCCGACTTTCAAACCTAGCAAACCCCGCAATTTAGAATGCAGTTTCTTGATTTCGAGCAAAATTGCTTCCCCTTTCTCTGATGGAAAAATACTCAGGTAAACCCTTGCGATGGAAAGATCGGAAGTTACCCGAACCCTTGTGACACTGATCAAAACATTGTGAAACAGGTCTTTTCCTTCTTTTTGCAGTATGTCGGCCATGTCCTTCTGAATCAGGCGCGATATTTTATTTTGTCGTGTAGTTTCCATCGTATTTATTTTTGATAATTAAGCTACCAAAGGTAGTTAAGTATTTACCATTAACCAATTGACAATTGACAAATTCAAAACGATTCGAAATCGTATTGCTGCCAACCTGATCGTTTATTTTTTTAAGTTTGCCACGCATAAAACCCTTTTGCCTTGAACATATGGAAGGACTTTTCGATTATGGCCTGTGGGGATTATTTTTAGCGAGCTTTCTGGCTGCTACGGTCGTGCCTTTTAGTTCCGAAGCTTTGCTCACTTATCTGATAGCCAACGGCACCGATGTAACTTCGGCAGTGTTGGTGGCATCCGCAGGAAACTGGCTGGGCGGAATGAGCAGTTTTGCCATCGGTTATCTGGGCAAATGGGAATGGATTGAAAAGTACCTCCGTATCAAGCGCGAAACCATTGAGAAGTGGCACGACCGAATGTATAAACGGGGAGCCATTTTCGCATTTCTGAGCTGGGTTCCGGCTGTCGGCGATATTTTTGCCGTCGGACTTGGAATTTTGCGGGCGAATATCTGGATCACCGCCATCGCAATGCTTGCAGGCAAACTGCTCCGGTATGTGGTTTGGGCATGGCTGAGTGGGCTGGTAGTGGCCCCCTAAATCCCCCAAAGGGGGACTTTTTGATTGCATAAAATTAAAATTCTTCGTTAAGAACTTTAGCTGTCAGAATTTTTGTGACACAGCCTCTCCCTTTCGGGGAGAGGTTGGAGAGGGGCTTACGCTCCCTTCTCCTTTAGAGAAGGATTGGGGATGAGGCTATGCTTTTACCTTCAAAAATCAGTCATTTACCTATCAAAACTGCCGCACTATCTACACGGATAATCATTCGTACAAAACTTATCTGGAAATTTGGCACGAAATACTTAACAAACAATTCACATACTGGAAACGTTTCCTGTGCGAAATGTTTCCTTACTTTGTCGGGAAATAAAAATTGAGAATATAAATGTACAATGAAATGAATTTGAACGACCCAAAACTAAGGGAGATTCTGGAAAAAACTGTCGGGTTATTTTCTGAATTCGGGATCAGAAATTTAAATATGGATGATATTAGCCGAAGTCTGGGGATTTCGAAAAAAAACCCTTTATCAGTATGTGAAAAGTAAGGAAGATCTGATAGAAAAGCTTTTCTATTTTGATGAGCTGAAATGGGATATCGAAATGTCTAAATTGAAAATCGATGAAATAAATGCCATTGAAATTCTGCTTCAGGTAAGCCTCAGGGTATTTGAAGAGATGGGCCGCTTTAATCCGAAAATAAAGTTTGAGCTCAAAAAATACTATGAACCGGTTTACAATGAGTTTATGGTCAGGAAGCAGAACCATATTTTCAGTCAAATAAGCAAAAATATTGAAAAGGGAATTGCTGAAGGACTATATCGCAGCGATGTAAACATTGAGCTCATTGCAGGTTTGTATGTCCGTAATCTGGTAATGATGCACAACAACGACTCCTGCTTTGCTGAAAATATCACCTTTGATGAGGTATTTAAAGTATTGTTCGAAAGCCATATCCGGGCCATTTCAACTCCTGAAGGCATTGCTTATTTTGAAAAACGAAAATTGGAAATCACTCAATTGAAAACAAATAGCCAATAAATATCAAAAAAATGTTCAGAAAACACAAACAGATTCTCCTGCTGACATGGATGTTCCTTTTAGGAACATTGGTTGCCGGTGCGCAGGAAACAATGAAACTCTCACTTCAGGATGCCTTGAAAATGGCGTTGCAGAACAACACCAACATTCTGAATTCGGAACTCGACCTGAAAATGGCGCAAAAGAAGGTATGGGAAACCATGTCCAGCGGAATGCCCCAGATTAATGCCAAAGCAGCGTACTCCTTCTATCCGAAAGTGCCAGTATTGCCTGCCTCATTCTTTGATCCGAATGCCGATGAAAATGCGACCATTGCACTGATGCCCAAACAAAATGTTGTAGCCGACATAACGGTTTCGCAACTGATATTTAGCGGCTCGTACATTGTGGGTCTGCAGGCTACCAAAGTGTATTCCGGATTGACAAAACAAAACCATGAAAAAACAAAACTCGATGTGACTGAAACAGTGGTCAACACGTATCACATGCTTCAGCTCGCCGAGGAAAGCCGCAAAATTCTGACTCAAAATCTGGACAACATTAATAAAACACTGTACGAAATTACTGAAATGAATAAACAGGGTTTTCTTGAAAGAACAGATGTAGATCAATTGGAAGTTACAGCCAATACCATACGAAATGCAATGAACCAGATTGACAGCAACCTTGACATGGGTTACCGCTTATTGAAAATTCAATTGGGAATAGAAGAAATAGCAAAAATTGAATTAACCGATCAAATGGAATCGGGAGAAGCGCTTACAACATCGAGCACATTATTGATTGCAGAACAATTTAATATTGACAGTAATATTGACTATCAACTCATTAAAACCTCAGAAAAAGCTGCCCAATTGGATCTGAAACTGGCAAAAGCAAGCTATCTACCCACATTAAATGGATTTTACAATCATACCGAAAAACTGAAAGCTCCACTTTTAGATTTTCAGCCAAAAGATTTAATTGGTGTAAACCTGAATGTTCCCATTTTCAGCAGCGGACAGCGTTCATCTATTGTTGCACAAAAACGAATGTCGGTTGAAAAAGCTCAGAACACCCAAAAATATGTTTCCAACAGTCTTCTGATGCAGGCCAGTCAATACCAGAACGATGTTAAACTGAAACTTGAAAAATACCTGAACCAGAAAAAGAGCGCGGAGTTGTCGGATGATATTTACCAGCGGACACTCGAAAAATACAAACAGGGAATGGCGTCGAGTATGGATCTGATGACCAGCCAAAATCAATATCTGACAAATCTGACCGATTATTATCAAAGTATCTATGATTTGCAGGGGGCTAAATCGAAGCTCGAAAAATTATACAACATCAATCAGGAAATAGAAAATTAACCGGCTTGTATTTTCATCCGGTCATATCAACCAGAAATTAAAAACTTAAAATATTATTACAAATGAAAAAAAATATCATTTATTTCGCTCTGATCGCCTTTTTCGTATCGTGCAGTCAGGGCACCGATAAAAAAGCGGAGCTCGAAAAACTGAAAGTTCAATACAATGAGTTGGCTACTCAAATAGCCCAGCTTGAAGCCGAGATCAATCCTGAAGGCACGATAGCAGAAACCAAATCAGTTTCGGTATTGGTTGCACCAATGGAAGAATGTGTATTTAACCACTACATTAAAGTTCAGGGAACAGTTGACGGGGATCAGAATATTGCGGTCAGCCCGCAAATGGCAGGTATTGTTACTGCCGTTTATGTGAAAGAAGGAACACAGGTAAAAAAAGGACAGCTACTTGCTGAACTCGATGCACAGGTTGTAAAACAATCGCTCGAAGAAATCAATACCCAACTTGTTTTGGTGAACAGTATTTTCGAAAAGCAGAGTGCTCTCTGGGAAAAGAAAATTGGCAGCGAATTGCAGTATTTACAGGCCAAAGCGAATAAGGAATCGATGGAACAACGTGCCAGCACCATTAAGGAACAACTAAAACTGGCCAAAATTATTTCTCCTATTTCAGGAACTGTAGAGAGCGTTCCGCTTCGGATTGGTGAAATGGCTTCTCCCGGAATGCCAACTTCTACCATTCGGGTCATTAACATGAGCGTTGCAAAAATCACCGCCGAAGTGTCTGAGTCGTATGCTACCCGAATCAAAAGCGGAAATACTGTACTGGTTAGTTTTCCCGATCTGGGCAAAGAAATCGAATCGAAACTGAATTTCACAAGCCGGTTTATCGATCCAACCAACCGCACATTCAAAGTTGAATGCAAAGTTTCTTCCAAAGATATTGAACTCCGTGCCAATATGATTGCCTATATTAAAATCAAGGATTACACCAATGAAAAAGCGATCTGCCTGCCGGTAAATTATGTCCAAACCAATCAGGAAGGCAAATTTATTTACGTTGCCAAACAAAACGGAAACGAATGGATGGCTGAGCGCAGGATGATTAAAACCGGGATGGATTACGATGGAACAATTGAAGTTCTGGAAGGAATTGCAGCAGGCGAAAACATTATTACTTCAGGATTTCAGAACCTAAACGGGGGCGAAAAAGTGATTTTCTAATTTAGCAAAAATGACCAGTTATGTCGAAAGAAAATAAGTACAAAGAATTTTTTGCAACGAGTTGGGCGATTGATAACAAGAGCAGCGTTTATGTTCTTGCTATCCTGATAACCATACTCGGTTTGATGAATTACTATTTTATCCCAAAGGAACAGTTTCC
Source organism: Prolixibacteraceae bacterium (assembly GCA_031421065.1). Classification (GTDB taxonomy): domain Bacteria; phylum Bacteroidota; class Bacteroidia; order Bacteroidales; family Prolixibacteraceae; genus Aquipluma. The sequence continues at coordinate 3,475 of JANONW010000052.1, read as the reverse complement.
ACAGGTTGTAATTCCATACATCGTTGTAAGTACGCCGTATCCGGGAACTTCTCCTGAAGATATTGAGAACCTCGTTACCCGTCCGATTGAGAAACAATTGAAATCGATTTCGGACGTGAAGAGAATGACCAGTAATTCGGTGCAGGACTTTTCATCCATCATCGTCGAATTTGATCCCGAACTGGCAATCGAAACTGCCAAACAGCGCGTTCGCGATGCTGTTGACAAATCGAAAAGTGAACTGCCGACCGACTTGCCTTCCGATCCTCAGATTATGGACATCGACCTTGCCGAATTTCCGGTAATGTACCTCAATATCTCCGGAAATTATACACTCGATAAATTGAAGCGGTATGCTGAAATTGCCCAGGACAGAATTGAAGCGGTGAAAGAAATTACCCGTGTTGATATTGTTGGAGCGCTGGACAGTGAGATACAAATCAATGCCGATATCTTCAAGATGCAGTCGGCCAAAGTTACCTTCAGCGACATTGAAAGAGCTGTTTCGGGCGAAAACCTGACCATTTCGGCAGGAACCTTAACCACCAACGGAACGCGTAACACAGTGCGTATAAAAGGGCAGTTCAAAGATGTTGAAACGTTGAAAAACATTGTGGTTCATTCATCAAGCGGCGCTTTTGTAAAACTTACCGACATTGCTGAAGTAAACGACAGTTTTGAGGAACAGGAAAGTTACGCCCGCCTCGACGGGAAAAATGTAATTACCCTGAACGTGATAAAAAAGAGCGGAGCCAACCTTTTGGATGCTTCCGATCAGATTGTTGAGATAGTTGAGGAACTAAAAGGCCACGAATATCCAAAAGATATGGAAGTGACCATTACCGGCGACCAAAGCCGGTTCACGCGCAATACGCTGGAAGAACTGAACAATACCATCATCATCGGATTCATCCTTGTAACCCTTGTACTGATGTTTTTTATGGGTTTCACCAACGCTTTCTTTGTCGCGCTTTCGGTACCACTTTCCATTTTTGTTGCCTACCTGATTATCCCCGGTTTGGGATACACCATGAACATGATCGTGATGTTCGCGTTTATTTTTGCCCTGGGTATTGTTGTTGACGATGCCATCGTGGTAATTGAAAATACACACCGGTTGCACAAATTTAATCCCGATATAAAAGTAGCAGCGAAAAAGGCGGCAGGCGAGGTTTTCCTTCCCATTTTATCAGGAACTTTAACCACTCTGGCTCCATTCTTTCCACTGGTTTTCTGGCCTGGAATTGTTGGGCAGTTTATGCACTATTTACCGGTTACGCTTATAATTACACTCTTTGCATCCCTCTTTGTTGCTTATGTGTTCAACCCTGTTTTTGCGGTTGCGTTTATGAAACACGAGTACGATCAGGAATTTCAGAAAGGTACAGGCTGGAGAAAGATCAAAATTGCACTTTACATTATGGCAGTTCTGGCAGTAATTTTTTACTTGTCACATTTTTTTGGCCAGGCAGCCAATTCATTTGCGATTGCCAACTTATTGACAATTGTAATTTTGCTGATACTTCTTTTCCATTTTGTCATCAAAAGAATGATCACTGCTTTTCAGGATAAAATATGGCCTTACTTAATGCGCATTTATGAAAAACAACTTCGGTATGTTTTAAAAGGCGCACGTCCGGTGTGGGTTCTGGTAGGAATGGTTGTACTTTTTGTTGCAACAATGTTCATTACAGGTATTGTGAAACCAACAGTCCTGTTTTTCCCGAACAACGATCCAAACAACATCTATGTATATGTGAAAATGCCTGTTGGAACACATCAGGATGTGACCGACAATGTTACAAAACTTGCAGAAGAACGGGTTTATAAAACAATCGGCAAAAATAATCCTGATGTAGAATCAATCATTTCAAACGTAACCATTGGCGCTGAAGAAGAAGGCTTTGCATCTTCCGGAAGTCCGTTCAATAAAGGTAAAGTTTCCGTCAATTTTGTGGAACATCAATACCGTACCACAGGAATTTCTACTACCGAATACATGGAAATGATCAGAAAAGAAGTTTCTGACATTCCCGGAGCGGAGATAACAGTTGACAAAAACGGTAATGGCCCGCCAACCGGGAAACCTATTAACATCGAAATTACCAGCGAAAACCTGAAAAATCTGGTTGCCGATGCATTTGCTTTCAGTAAACACCTCGATTCGCTCAATATTCCGGGAGTTGAAGAGTTAAAAAACGATTTCGAAATGAATACTCCTGAAATCAACATCGAGATTGATCGTGACCGTGCACAGCGTCTGGGACTGTCAACCGGTCAGATTGGGATGGAAATCCGCACTGCATTGTACGGTAAGGAAATTTCGAAACTGAAACAAGAAGAAGATGAATATCCGATCATGCTCCGTTATTCAGCAGTTACGCGTGACAATATTAACGCGCTGGTCAATCTTATCATTACCTATCGCGACATGAACACCGGACGATTGCGCAGTATTCCACTTTCTTCGGTTGCTAAAATTGACTATACTTCTTCTTATGCAGGAATCAAACGTCTGGATCAGAAACGTATAATAACCGTTTACTCTAATTTGCTTTCAGGCTATTCGGCCAACGACATTGTGCCGGTAATTAAAAGGGAGGCCGCTTCGTTCCCGCTTCACGAAGGAACAATTATCAAGCTGACGGGGGAACAGGAAGATCAGGCCGAAACGACTGCTTTCTTTATGAAAGCCATGATCATTGCCTTGGGAGCCATCTTCTTTATTCTGATTACCCAATTTGGCTCAATAAGTAAATCGCTTATTATCCTTAGCGAAGTTCTTTTCAGTATAGTTGGTGTATTACTTGGTGTAATGATCTTCGGTATGGACATTGTCATCCTGATGACAGGACTCGGAATCGTAGCCCTTGGAGGAATTGTAGCCAGAAACGGGATATTGATTGTTGAGTTCATTGATGCGAAGAAAAAGGAAGGAATGCCCACACGACGTGCAATTATTGAAGGGGGCGTAACACGCATCACGCCGGTTATACTTACAGCAACCACCACCATACTTGGATTGGTTCCGCTGGCAGTAGGAATGAATATCAATTTCGTGACCATTTTCACCGAGTTGAACCCACATATCTATTTTGGTGGCGACAACGTTGCTTTCTGGAGACCACTGGCCTGGTCGATCATTTTCGGATTGAGCTTCGCCACTTTCCTTACCCTGATGTTTGTTCCTGCTTTGTATGAGTTGGATTATACCGTCAGACTGAAATTACAGCGGCGTAAAAATCTGAAACGGATTAAAGCGCTGAAGAAGTAGATTACAGATTTTAAAAAGATAGAAAACGGCGGAAAGGGTAACTTTTCCGCCGTTTGTATTTTCAGACTTCCAAGACCTATACCTGATTATCAACACATAACAGGACAATTGCCGTAAAGTAATAATCCTTACCTTAGCGGTCATGGGACAACTATTACTACCAATATTTCCAAGCGATACCCGAATGATCACTCTGACACT
>JANONW010000051.1:0-3619 GCA_031421065.1 Prolixibacteraceae bacterium | reverse complement strand
GTTCCACGGCATCCAGGCCACGGGATCGCGCTCTGCGGCGTCGGCGTGCCGCTGGAGCGCGACGAGGTAGTCGAAGGGATTTGCCTCGCACAGCTCCGCGGTGTGAATCAGGGTCATGAAGATGTCGCCGACCCGCGCGCCGTTTTCGGTCTTGTAGAACATCGCGTTCTTTCGGTGCAGGATCGCCTTCTTGAGCGTTCTTTCACAAATGTTGTTGTCGAGGGGCGCGCCGGGGACCTGCAGGAAGAGCGTGAGCCTTTCCCAGTGCTTGCGCATGTAGCCGATCGCCTCACCCAGGCCGGAGTTGGGCTCGACCTGGTGCTGGTCGATCTGCTCACGCAGCCACTTTTCGAGCTGCTCCATCCGCGGGCGGCTCTCCTCTTGGTGCAGGCGCAGACGCTCGTCGGGGGCAAGGCTCTCCGCCCGCGCCCGCGCGTCGGTTCGGTACACCTCGCGAAGCGTCTCCAGGACGTAGCGGCACTCGTCGGGGAAGCTCGTCGCCACCTCGACGTAGCGGCGCCGGGCGTGCGTGACGCAGTGCGCCACGATCGCCTCGAACTCTCCCGCGGTGTTGCGAGACAGCGCGTCGCACATCTGGATTGGAGGGGAGCGATCCGCTGCCCGATGGGCCAGCACCGCGGCGAGATTCTCGCCGGCGTGTTTCGGGCCCGTCATGAAAAGCGCGATCCGCCGGCCCCTTGCCACCGATACGATTCCGGACGTGAACACCCCCGTCCGCTCGCCGGCTTCCGTGCCGGGGGCCGCCTCCGCACGCGCCTCGTCGGTGAAATCCAGGATCTTCATCGCGGTGTCGTCGTTGTGGACCACCTCACCCTGGGCCGCCTGACGGATGAGCTCCTCGTGCGCCGGTACGAGCAAGCCCGCTGCCCGCTGCACCACCTCCCACTGCGTCGCTGCGGGGAGCGGAATCCCCAAATCCCGCTCGAGCTGCTGCAGGCGGTAAAAGGGAAGACCCGCTCCGTACTTCAACAGCCCGATCATGCTCGCCGCGGTCTCGTCGTACTTCTCCGTGCCCAAGCCCGCCGGGGTCTCCGCCGTGAACACCTTCCCGCACAGGTGGCAGCGCAGCCGATCCATCTCGTACACCGTGGCATGCAACGGCGCCATGCCCTTCACCCGCACCAGCACCGCCGGATCCGACTGTGCGTACACCTTGCCCTTCGCGCAATCCGGGCAGGACTCCCCGGGCCGGAGTGACGCATGGGCCACACGGACCCGTTCCGCCCCCCGGTACGCCGCCGCACCGTTGCGGCCGTGTCCCTTGCGTTTCGTGCCGCTCCTCTCCCGATCTTCTCGGCCGGTGCCGTGCCCCGCGTCCTCCCCGAGCACGCTCCGCGTGGTCTCCGTCTTTGCACCGAACATCAGATGTCGCAACCGCTGAATCGATGCCCCCTTCGACTCAATCTCCCGCGTCAGGAAGGCCAGCGTGTCCACCGCCGCCCGGAGCGTCGCCAGGTCTTCCGTCTCGAGTGCCGGCGCAGCACGGTCGAGGATCTTCGTGAGATCCTCGATCCCCAACTCGATCCGCTCGGGACGCCGCCGCTTCATGGGGCTGCAAGCCTCTCGCGAAACCGACCCGTCAGCGCATAGCCCAGCACCTGCTTCAGCGGGCGGTTGGGTCGTTTCGTCGGAGCGTCCTTTCCTCGTCCCGTCGTCCAGCCCAGATCCACCCAGTTCGCCGCGCGGTAGCACGTCCCCCGGAATCGTCCCGGATCCACGAACGTCTCCAGGAAGTAGATCGGGTGGCCGTAGATCCGCTGCCAGTCCCGGGCCAGCACTCGCGCCATGCGCCCGAGAAGGTGCGAGGCCAGATGAGGCACCTCGACCCAGGGCAAGATCAGATACCGGGTGTTGTACGCCACCCCCCGGATGTTGCGTCGACGCGCCTCGGCCGACCAGCCGATGTGACGGTCCCGTGGACCCAGATGGCGCGGCGCCGAGGACCACGCGAAACAGGCCACCGGACGGGATCCGCTATAGATGATGTACTTGAGATGCTCGCCCACCGGCCGCGTGTAGCCGAGGTAGTGGTGCTCCTCGATCAGAGCCGCAAACAACGACGCCTCGGCCGTCCACCGCACCTGCCGAAACTCGAGCGGCCGGAGGTCGCACAGGGAAGTGCGAATCGGTGTCGTATCGACCTCGACACGGCGTGGCGCCTCGTGCCGGACGACATTGTTCGGCGGGATTTTACGAACTTCCGGGAGCTCGATTCGCCCGCGCCGGTGCAAATCGAGCATCAGACCTCGGCACACCATGTCGCGCAACGCGCCGTTGGGCTGCACCCAGCCCCAGGCCTCACACAGCTTCTTGGACAGCGCTCGCCGGCTCGCCTGCGGATGCGCGGTGATCAAGTCCTGAATGAAGACCACGTCCGTGTCGTGAATCTCCCGACCTCGGTACCGCAGCATCGCGTCCATCGCCGGCAAGCTACCCGAGGCCGCTTTGGAACGCAAGGCCCTTGTCGAATCCCCGTCAACTGCCCGCGCTCACGCGACGCCACGGCGGGGCCGCCTCCGCCCGGTCCGGATTCCCATTCCACAGCAGGAGTTGAAGCTGATGCACCTCCAAGCGCTTCGACTCCCCGCCGCCGTCAGGCCACCAGCAAAACTTCCCGTTCGACAATCGCTTGTGCATCAACCAAAACCCCTGGCCGTCGTAGACCAAAAGTTTGATCGCGGTGGCTCTACGGTTGCGAAAGACGAACGCCGCGCCGCTGAACGGATCCGCCTTCAACACGTCCCGGCAGAGACGCGCGAGTCCGTCAATACCCCGGCGGAAATCCGCGGGGGCCACCGCGAGCAGAATGCGCATCTGCGGCGTGACCTGAATCATGCCATGCCGGCCCGCAAGCTCCTCGTCAGGGTCAAAAGGTCCGGCGCCGCGACACCCTTGAGCTCGATCCGCATCCGCGCTCCGGACGGATCCTCGAGCTCCACGACGCACTCCGTCAGTGACGGGCTCCCGGCAGCCACCAGCTCGACAAAGCTCGGGTGGGTTTCGGGTCGCGACGCGCCGCCTGCAGCGTCCGCCTCGACGTGCCTCTTGAGCACCAAGTAGTCCAGACGCAGCGCGCGACACGTCCGGTGCACCCCGAACTGCCGGGCGGCCCTCGTGGCGAGGGCCCAGAGAGACTCAGGAATGCGTGGACGCCCCTCGCAGGTCTCGCGCCACCGCTCGAACCGTCGCCGTGTGCTCTCCAGTCCGGCGGGCACAACTGGCTTCTTCGTCCTCCGCTTCATCGGCTGTCCTCCACGTCCATGACGGACGACAGCCAATGCTACGCGGCCCCAGAAAAACCTTCATGCATGCTTGCCGAAAGGACACGCTCCGGCCAAGAACCATCGTTCTCCCGCGACGAGGCGAGATCACGAAGCGCGCGTTTATCCGGGAGGAACAGGCCGGCTGGTTGTGCGGTACGGGGTGCCTACAGATTGTGCTCGAAGGCGATCAGCTGTTGCCGGAGTTTCTTTACTACTACATGGAGCAACACGAGGTCGCGCGCTGGTTAGAGCAGCACGCCGTCGGCACAACCATGCTGAACCTCAGCGCAGGGATAGTCACCGAGCTTCCATTGAAGTACCCAGCGGCCGCCGTG
>JANONW010000050.1:0-27748 GCA_031421065.1 Prolixibacteraceae bacterium | reverse complement strand
AGTTTTTTACTAACTTTATTGCATCTTCAATAAGACTCTTTCAACAGGTTTTGCATTTTAGAAAGAGCTGGCAATATTCCCCCTATTTCAGGTTCTATGCCATTCCCTTTTGCTATGGTTATCCAAGTCATATTGATAGTTTATCATTTTTTTGAAGCCGTAAAATTAAAAAATGAAAATTATATCTTTTTATTTATCTTTGTAATGATTTCCATAAAATATATTTATGAATTATACCTTGAATCAGTTAACCCACATTGCAGCTCCAGTCAATAAAAATAGTAAAAAAGCGGTTAATAACCTGGTATTTATTAACAATTTGTAGTGGCTCAAAATTATAATTTACACATAATCAATTAGTTACAAATTAAAAATTTTGCAACTCAAAATGTTGTCCCCCCTCTCTTATTGCTGAATACTCGTGAGATAAGTAGCTTTGTTACATGTTTATCAAGCCATTTTTTAAACATAACAGGACTACAGGTGAGCGGTACTGCGTATACAAGTTATGTGTTATCGATGCAGGCATAAAGCATTGAAAGAAAAAAGCATGAACGGTTTGCTTTCGCAAAGGTTCGAAGAAGGCATACAAAGGGCAATTGGCTGGTCGTTTAAAACTCATAGTGTGCTAATACTGTTTGAACTTATGAATGTCATTTTAATGCCAGGTATTTATTATTGATAAGATGTAGCTCGAAGATAGTCTTCCAGATTTCCATCATTTAACAGTATTTCGATTATTTCCTTTCCCTTTGGGTGAAGTTCATCGCGGTAAAATTGACGTGCTTCTTTTTTAAAGAAATCGTTGAGAATAGTTGCCCCTTTGTCGTATCCATTATTGCCTACTTCGGCTTGTTCATTAACTCTTAGAAGGTATGTTGGAATAAATGTTCCATCAATTTTTAGTGACTCAACAGAATATCCCAATAATGGACATATTGCTTCAATTAATTGTTCTTTCTTGAATTTTGCAGTACCTCTGCGAGCTATATATTCGCGATCTATCCATTCGGGCATAAATCCAACTTTGTATGCACCAATGTGTTGATTTGGAATAAGCATGTATCTTGTTGCTGGTGTGTTAAGCATTTGCCCGATCAATAAATTTGCTTGTGTTATCATTTTGCCAGTTGCAAAAGGCCAGTACGAGCCAACACCTTCGCTCGCGAGTCCTTCAGAATCGCTTATGCTTGGGTTTGAATATCCTCTTGGAGCTACAAGTCTCCATAACCATGCCAGAGACATTGGCAAAATATGCAACATTCCTACAATTCCGTAATTTGGATTTTCGAGCGTTGAGGGAGGAGTCCTTATCCCAAAACTTCGCACATCAACTTCCACAGGCTCACTGATAGTGTCTTTTACAAAACGTCGAGGCATTATAACTCTTGGGTTTGGGCATTTTTTCCCTGGTTCATCTTCGGTATGTTCCCAAATTAAGGAAGTCGAATTGGCTTTACCTTCAATATTTAAAAAGATCAAAGGTTCTGGTGGATGAATTGTTAGTTTTTCTAACTGGGGATCAGTGCCGTATTCCTTAATATGATCGACCCTTAAAAACCAACCTTGTTCGGCATCTGTTACTACAAGTTTTTTTGAATTTTTCTGTATTATTGGATGACATAGGGCCATATCATCCGTTATTGGGTGTAGTACGCAAGTATCAGATAAGTCAATAATTATTTTTTCTTTTGTAATAAGGTTTTGTCCAATTTGAACACGACCATCGGGACGACGGTGCATTACGCCTATCATTTCGCTTTTGCCTCCACCGCTTGCACCCTCGTGCATCATTATAAATTCATTGTCATAAGGCGTTACTAATTTAACTGTTGCACCATGTAGTGTTACCCAGCCTTCACTTTCACCAATATTTAATAATATTCCATATACCCCTTTTTTCGCACTTGGACCAGGGTAAAGATTGAACGAAAACAACTCGTGCATATTTTCGATCCGGTTATGAACGACTACCTGTTTTCCTTCGAAATGTGTATGCCTGAATGGTGGAGCAAGGTAAATAATTGCTTTGGGGCAAAAGTTTGTTGGTAATTCAGCTTTTGGAATAAATCCTTGCAAATCGGCCAATCCTCCTGCAAAGAAAGCTGCATTAGCTGGAGCGATTAAAAGTGAAGGATACCCAAATTCATGTCCTCCCGACATAAAAGGCATAACGATTAATTCATCCTGATTGTTTAACCACTCAAATGTTTTACTCCTTAATGGTTCAAAATTTTTGCCGAATCGTTCTAAATAGGTGGTTTTATCGGTGTCTCCTTCATCTGCAATTACCATACAATCGGGGTCGCGCCTCCGCATGTACATGTCAGTATAGTTTACCGCAAGACCATTTTTGCATTTTGTAACGGTTGCCTCAACAAGGGTTCCGATGCCTTCAACATCATAGGCTACCTCGAATGTTTCGCTACGACCTCCCATTGCCAACGTCAATAGTTGACTTCTGGATTCGGGAATTATAATTTTTTTCTTTTTCAATAACATCCTTACCTCGGCACTAACTTGAAATAATTCTGTAACTTCGTTCATATTTTAGGGTTTAATTATTATTTACAGATTGACCATTTTTTTTGTTCCTGCATCATCCCCTTTTGCCAGGATTATGGCATATTTTTTGACTATTAGTGTTACGATGCAAAGTTGATAATTGCAATGCAGTAATTAGTATTTATCTTTGTTATATAATACATAAATATATTTTATGAACTTTACATTGAACCAACTTCAGATATTTCTGAAAATAACCCAGGCACAAAGCGTAACAAAGGCGGCTGAAGAATTACATCTGACACAACCGGCAGTTTCTATCCAGCTCAGGAATTTTCAGGCACAATTTGAAATACCATTGACGGAGGTGGTAGGAAGAAAAATATTTATTACAGATTTTGGAAAAGAAATATCCATAGCAGCCGAAAAAATATTGAATGAGGTGTATGCCATTAATTATAAAACAATGGCATACAAAGGGCAATTGGCTGGTCGTTTAAAAATTTCGGTTGTTTCAACAGGTAAGTATGTGATACCTTACTTTTTATCAGATTTTTTAAAACAACATCAGGGAATTGAATTAATACTTGATGTTACTAATAGAGCAAAAGCAATAGAGAGTTTGGAGAAAAATGAAGTTGATTTTTCATTAGTATCTGTATTGCCTGACAAGATGCAGGTGGAAAAAGTGGAACTGATGCAGAACAAACTTTATTTAGTTGGTAACACCGCTCGGAAGTTTAAGAAAAAAATGTATGATAAAAGTATTTTTGAAGAATTGCCCTTGATATACCGGGAGCAGGGCTCCGGCACAAGATATGTGATGGAAAAATTTATTGCGCATAATAATTTGCCCGTGAGGAAAAATATGGAGCTTACTTCCAATGAAGCTGTAAAGCAGGCTGTAATTGCCGGATTGGGTTATTCCATTATGCCTTTAATTGGAATTAAAAGTGAATTGAATAATGGAGAGTTGCAAATTATTCCAATTAAGGGATTTCCCATCAAATCGGTTTGGAATTTAATTTGGTTGAAGAACAAAAAATTTTCACCGGTTGCCGATGTTTTTTTGAATTACATAAAAAAAGAAAAGGGTAAAATCATTAAAGAAAAGTTTGATTGGTTTGAACAGTATATACCATAAGGGATCAAATGGATTTATCCTTCGGTGATAGCGGAGAGGGCCATCATGAAAGTAGCTCCCAACATGAAACCAAGTATCAATATATACTGAAATGTGAGGGCAGCAAAACATACCACAAGCCAGGGTTTTGTCCTGATTGTAATGTGAAACTGGTTTTGGTTGGCGACAATAAACATCAGCTTTGATTTGAGCGGTTTCAGATTTTACAGAAAGTTAATCAGTAAACCAATTCGAAAAGTAATGTATGAAAAAAATGGTTTTTTATTCAGTAATCCTCATTGCAGGATTGGCCTTAGCTGGGTTTATCCACACGACTGAAGAATAAGACAAATCGAAGGCGAAGAGAGAAATTGCAATTTCTCTGTTTAACGTAAAGGTGGATTAAAAATTATGTGGCTAAGGTGTTTTATGGGAGGTTTTTATTTCCCTTTTCTGAACCTGCTTTCCTTGGCCTTGTCTTTTGGTAGATTTCGTTTTGGCTTTTTCTTTGTTAGTCCCGGTATCCTTTTTTTATCGTGAAATGCACCTTTAAAAGTTGGGTCGGCAATTCTTTTCTGGCGGTCGATTTCGCGCAACTGAACCAGGTTTTCTTCCTTTTTGGTGGCAACCAAATCCAGATCAGCCGGGAGTTCCAACTGCGGAATTTTCATGCGGATCAATTCCTCAATTTTATGGAGGCTGTGTTCTTCTGCCGGGTTCACGAGCGTAATGGCTGTTCCGATATTGTTTGCACGGGCAGTTCGTCCGATGCGGTGAACGTAATCTTCGTGGTTCGACGGAATGTCGAAATTAATTACGTGGCTGATCAGGTCAACATCAATTCCACGCGATGAAATATCGGTGGTTATCAGAATCCGGATGGCCCCACTTTTAAACCCATTAATGGAATTTATGCGTGTACTTTGTCCTTTGTTCGAATGCATGATCCGCTTTTCACCTTCCGATCGCCGTTTGATGATTTTGAAAACCTGTTCGGCATTCTCCTTGGTCCCAACGAAAATAATTACCCTTGAATAGGTTTCCTCATCGCGAAGCAGATAATTGATTAGGTTCAGTTTGGTCTGAAAATTAGGCACTTTGTAATAACCCTGATTGATCAGTTCTGCCGGTGTGGCCGAAGGAGCAACTTCTACCCGTTCAGGAAAATCGAGGAATTCGTGGCTCATCTCTTCCACTTTTTCATTGAAAGTGGCCGAGAACAGCAGGTTTTGGCGTTTCAGGGGAAGCACTTCCAGAAAATTTCGGATTTGCGGGATAAATCCCATGTCGAGCATCCGGTCGGCCTCGTCGATTACCAAAGTCTTTACTTTTTTAAACGAAACAGCTTCAGCGCGGTACAAATCCCATAAGCGACCGGGAGTGGCTACCAGAATGTCAATGCCAGGTTTTATAAGTTCGGCATGTTTGGTCCAGCCAACTCCGCCATAAACAGTTGCACGGCGCAGATTGGTGAATTTGGTCAGGTCTTCCAGATCTTCGCCCACCTGAATGGCCAGTTCGCGGGTCGGAACCAGAACGATGGCCCGTGGATCCTTGCCTTCAGCTTTAACCAGTTTCATGATGAGTGGAATGAAGTAGGCTGCCGTTTTTCCGGTACCGGTTTGTGCAATTCCCAGCACATCTGCTCCGGAGCGGATAATCGGGATTGCTTTTTCCTGAATAGGCGTTGGCTCTGTAAAACCCAGTTCTTCAATCGCTTTTAAAACCGACTTGCTTATCTTTAATTCTTCGAATGCTGACATGCCGCAAAGATAAGTGCTTATTTTCAATTTCCTAAAAGTGCGGGAGTAATCAAAAAACGGTTTTGTCGTAATGGCTTAGAATATCGCTGTTATTTCTACTTTGTTCATCACAAATAATCAGAAACAAACATGAAGGTTTTCAAATTTGGAGGCGCCTCTGTTAGTTCTGCCGATGCGGTCCGCAATTCGGTTAACATTCTTGAAATGTATCCCGGCAATAAAGTTTTGGTCATTTCAGCAATGGGAAAAACTACCAACGCGCTGGAAATCGTTGCCCGGAAATATTTCAATCAGGATCCGGAAGTGTGGACAGCTTTTCAGGAAGTAAAAGCATACCATGACAGAATTGTTGCTGGACTTTGGGGCGGACCGACCGGGCTTCCGGAGCTTGAAAAACTTTTTATTCAACTGAGCAAACGGATTGAAGGTAAACGTTCACTGAATTTTGACTACGAATACGACCAGATTGTAGCTTTCGGTGAATTGCTTTCTACGCTGATTATCAGCTGCAAAACAAAAATATACCATTGTTTGTAAAGTCATTTATCGAACCTGAAGCGGCAGGAACGATCATTCGTTCGCTCGAACATTCGCTCGAACTGGTTCCGGTAACCATCGTGAAAAACAACATGGCACTGATTACTTTGTCGCCCGAGGATTTTTCATCCATCAGTATCAACACTGTTTCGGACGTGTTCAGCTTGTTTGCCAAATACCGACTAAAAGTTGGGTTGATCCAGCAGTCTGCCATCGACCTTTCGCTGGCTTTTGATGTGCCGGAACAAGGGATTGACAGCCTGATTGCGCAGTTGCAGGAAAAATTTGAGGTGAAATACAATACCGGTCTCGATCTGGTGACCATTCGTTATTACACACCTGAATCGGTTGGCCAGATCACTGATGGCCGAACAATATACATTGAACAGAAAAGCAGGAGGACGGCCAGGATGTTGCTGAAGTAAATCTCTGCCTGCTCTTAGATGAGAGACACTTCGCTTAAAATGGCAATTTTCCCAAATCCACATTTCCGCCACTCAGAATAATCCCAACTTTTTTGCCATTCACATCCACTTTATTTTCCAGAATGGCCGCCAGCGGAACAGCCGAAGAAGGTTCGATGATTATTTTCATCCGTTCCCAAACCATGCGCATGGCTGCAACAATACTTTCTTCTGAAACGGTTACAATCTGATCCACTTCATTCATGATAATGGGAAAAGTCAGGCTGCCAAGTGAAGTCAGCAAGCCATCGGCAATGGTTTTAGGATTCACTGAAGGATGAAGCGTTTTTGAATAAAATGATCGGAAAGCATCGTCGGCACCCACCGGTTCGGCAGCAATAACTTTAACTTTTGGCAACATTGCTTTGGCCGAAATTGCTGTTCCGCTCAACAATCCACCGCCACCGACGGGAGCCATTATGATGTCCAATTTGCCGGTTTCTTCAATCATTTCTTTGGCAGCGGTCCCTTGCCCGCAAATTACATTAAAATAGTTGTACGGATGTATTTCGGTGGCGCCAGTTTCTTCGGCTACCTTTTTCAGGGTCGATTCGCGGGCGGCCAGAGTTGGTTCGCAAAAAGTGATTCGGGCATCGTAACCTGACACCGCTTTCTTTTTGATTTCAGGAGCATTTTCGGGCATAACAATATACGCAGGGATGCCCCGCATTCTTGCTGCCAAAGCCAAAGCAGCCGCGTGATTTCCTGAAGAATGGGTGCAAACACCTTTTTTTGCTTCTTCATCAGACAATGCAAGCACCGAATTGCATGCTCCCCGAAACTTAAAAGCGCCTACTTTTTGAAAATTTTCACATTTGAAAAATAACTCAGCATCAACAATTTGGTTGATACTTTGAGAAGTCAGAACCGGGGTGCGGTGAATGAACGGACGAATACGATCGTGTGCTATTTGGATGTCTGAAAAGGTTGGTGGTAAGGTCATGGATTGATAGGTTTGAATTTGACGTTAGTAACAAACAATAAAGGAAACGGCAAATGGGCCACATTGTTATTTACTTCCCCCGAAGCTCCCTTTCAATCGCCATCTGCATTCCCGATAATTCGGACAGTCCTTTTAATCTGCCAATCAATGGATAACCAGGATTGGCGGAACGGTTGTAATCGTCGAGCATTTTTACTCCATGATCGGGACGGAAGGGGATGCGGAAATCTTTGCGGCCTGTTTCTTTTCTTCGGATTTGCTCTTTCAGCAAAGCTTTCACGATCGGGTACATGTCTATATCGCCTTCGATGTGGCCATATTCATGAAAAGCACTGTTTTCGAAAAAGACATTGTTGCGCAAGTGGGTAAAATGAATGCGCGGCCCCAGTTTTTCAACTATTTGTTCCAGATTATTCTGTCGGTTGACAGAAAGCGAACCGGTACAAAATGTAATTCCATTGGCTGTTGAATCAACCTGATTGCAGATCCATTCCAGATCGTCCTGAGTGCTCACGATGCGTGGCAATCCGAGTACAGGGAAAGGCGGATCGTCGGGATGAATGCACAAATTAACGCCAGCTTCTTCTGCTACCGGGATTACATCTTTCAGGAAAAGCGATAAATGATCGCGAAGTTTGGCTGAATCAATGTGGTTATATGTGCCAAGAAATGATAAAAATGCCTTTTTGTAGTCAGTAACCGAAACATCGATCGTACCATCGATAAAGCCCTGAGAAACCACGATAATATTGTGGGCAAGTTTTTCCTGCTCTTCTTCCGGCATGGAAGCGGCGATTTGTTTTGCTTTGGCAACAATTTCAGCAGGATATTCATTCGCCGCATCAGGCCGTTTCAGGATAAAAACATCGAAGGCCACAAACGTTGCGAAGTCGAAATACATTACTTCTCCGCCATCTGGCAATTGATAATGCAGGCTGGTGCGAACCCAGTCGAGAACCGGCATAAAGTTGTAGCAAACCGTGTCGATACCGCATTCGCCCAAATTCAGGAGTGATTGTTTGTAATTGCCCACAAGCCGCATGTAATCATTGCTCCGGATTTTTATACCTTCAGAAACTGGCAGGCTCTCCACCACCGTCCAGCGCATCCCGTGTGATTCTATGGCCGATTTTACTTTAATGATTTCCTCAACAGGCCACACTTCGCCGTTCGGAATATGATGCAAAGCGGTAACTACCCATTCGATTCCCATCTGTTTTAAGTCAGTCAGCTGAACCGAATCGCCGAAACCAAACCAACGCCATGATTTTTCGAGTGCCATAAGCTTAAATCCTATTATTTTCTGCTTTTCTTTTGTCATTCGACCGAATGGAAAGAAAGAAGCGAATTAATACATACCTGCGTTATAAAACAAGATTTGTCCTGTATAAGTTCAGTATTAAAATAACGATGCAATGAAATTCAGGAAAAAAGAGAAGTCCTGCCAGCAATCGTATGATCATCAACAGGACTTCAGTTTTAACAATTATGAAGTGATTCTTAAATCAAGTGCTAAGCATGTATTAAATATTTCAGCAGTAACAATGCTGTAATGAGGGCTGCAATCCCTACAAATGTCATTACGAAATCATTTATTTTTTTCTTTTTTGGCTCATTGGCCTGTTCTTGAGTTTCCATCTTTATTTAATTTCAGGATATGATTACCTAAATTTCAAGGCTGAAAAAATCAAAATATTCGCCTTTTTGAAGTTTATGAATTATTCAGGTTAAATAATCTTGAAATAATGTTCATTTTCAGCCACTCTCTGACAAAAATCTGGCAAATCCAAAAAATCTGCCAGACATCGGGAGTAAAAGACAAAATTTCGGGTTGGGTCAAAGCGTTGTGGATTAAAAATATTTATATATTTGTCGCCTCGAAAGGGGGATTAGCTCAGTTGGCTAGAGCGTTTGACTGGCAGTCAAAAGGTCATCGGTTCGATTCCGATATTCTCCACTGAAAATCAAAGAGTTGCAAGCGTTAAAGTTTGTAGCTCTTTTTTTTGTACATACAATTGTACATACAAAACCAAACCGAAACCCATTTTCCGCTCACAAATTTAAGGCTGATTTACCAAACAGTCGCGCTTTAATCTGCGATAGTATTGGAGGTCTGATGTTGTAACAGATGAATGGAGAGGCTATTTGCCGTTAAGAAAGGATTATCCTTTCTTAATCCAAAAGCCATCTAAGAAGGGGGCAAATTTCAAAGAACTCCATATTCACATAATGAACATACAAGGATGGTTGCGTGGAATTCATCATCATTGTAGCAAAGAACACTTACAAGGATACCTTGATGAATTCCATTTCAGCGCTCTAAACGCCTATACCAATAAATTATTTTAGCGAAGAATATGTATATCTTTCAACCCGCTCATATCTACATAGAACTTTAAAAGGGAAAAATGTCGTACACCCTTATATGGATCGGATGTAATTTTAGATATTCAATTCCTTTACTTTTAATTATTTGGATAAAGCCATTTTATACGATATCTCTTTATGCCACAGGCTAAAGCATGTGCAATTGAAATCAGTAACATCCTGATCATTACTGGAAGGTGTGAATTTTGCAAATTTTCATCAGAATTTTGTAATATGTTCCGGAATCATCACACATCTTTGTGGTGTGATGATGATATCACAAATAAAACAAAAAACAATGAAACTTAAAAAATTATCACCAATCATTGCAATGTTAATGTTTGTGTTCGTAACGGGATGTAGCAAAGATTTGAGCAATGCGCCTAACGGGATGTCTCCTGTTGAAAAGACCGGTACTCTTCAGTTAAAGTCGGGATCATTAGGAGCATTAGGAGCAGTAGACCTTAAGAGTGCGGGTAATTTTGTGATTCTGTCAAAATCAGGAATTACCAGTGTCTATAAATCTTCTATTACCGGGGATATTGGAACTAGTCCAATAACAGGTGCAGCTATGGTAGTAAATTGTGGTGAAGTGACAGGTGCAGTATACTCAGTCGATGCTGCCGGTCCTGCATGCATTGTGACTAATGCCACCAGTTTGGGTATTGCAGTACTTGATATGCAAGCCGCATACACTGATGCCGCCGGACGTGTTAACCCCGATTTCCTGGACTTGGGTGCCGGAGATATTGGTGGTAAAACGCTTACCCCTGGCCTTTACAAATGGTCAACTCCGCTTATCATCCCAACTGATGTTACCATTACTGGTGCTCCGGATGATATCTTTATATTTCAGGTTGCAGGAACACTTATTATGAGTTCAGCCGTTAGGATCACCCTTGCCGGAGGTGTACAGGCAAAGAATATTTACTGGGTAGTAGCTGGTGCCGTTACCTTTGGAACAACGAGTCATTTCGAAGGAAACATTTTAGGACAAACAGGTATCAATTTACAGACCGGTGCGACCTTAAACGGAAGGATGCTTGCACAAACTGCAGTAACCCTTCAAATGAATACTGTTGTAATGCCATAACAGATCAAAGCTATTATATTCTAAAAAGAGGCTGCCGCAAGGTCAGCCTCTTTTTAGAATATAATAAAAAATTAACTACTAAATCAGTGATTACTATAACTTTTTGGCTTAATAGACAAAACTAATGCAGAACGATCACGCAAGCAAACAACTATTTGCAATACTCAAAGTGGTGAATGAATTTGAAGATAATGACCAAAATGACAATAAAACAGCTATTCGGCTTGCAGTAGCCTAATAATGAGTAAATAACGACTTACTTAACAGCTATTATGAAACATTTAACATACCCGATTATGTGGCTTTATATATGTGGGAAACTTTAGCTATTTTACCTGTATAATTTCCAGTAATTTTTCATAACTCTTTACGACATCGAATTTCACTTCTCCACTGGTTATCTCTTCGAAGTGTTTACCAGCACAATGGATTTTAAGTTGTTCAATTTCCCGTAATTCGAGCGACGAATCAGACCCTTTGGTTTCGGCTACAAAATAGATGTGACGTACTTTTTCTTTATCGAATACAATGGCCCAGTCGGGGCTGTAGTTGGCAACCGGAGTAGTAATGTGGAAACTCTTTGGAAGTTTGGCATAAACCACTACTTCGGTGCTATTTTCCAATGCTTCGGCAAAGGCGGTTTCTGTTTTTGAATCGGTTGTCAGGTAATCGTAAATGTGTGTTTTTAGCATTTCCTGTTGGCGCAATGCTTCCTTTTGTTTGGTGAAAACCGTTTTTGAATCGTGCCTTTCATCAATTTTGTGATAAACAATGTTGTTGATAATCAGGCTGGCTTTTACCTCATTTATCAGCTTGCTGCTTTCGGCTTTAAATTCTTCGGCATTTTGTGCAAAGTTATCCTTATAAACAAAATCGTTGCCGGTGTTGTATGGTGGGTCGATGTATATCATCTTTATTTTGCCCAGATAACTTTCCTGCAAGAGTTTCAGCACTTCGAGGTTGTCACCTTCAATGTAGAGGTTTTCGGTGGTATCGAAATTCACGCTCTCTTCAGGCACCGGGCGCAGGGTTTTGGTGGTTGGCAGGTTGGCCGTAACTATGGCTTCGCGCTTGCCCGGCCACTCCAAACGATAACGTTCTTTGGAGCCTTCCACAATCTCGTGGTTCAATTCCTGCCGTAAAAGGTCAAAATCAATTTTCCTTTGCAGAGACGGGGCATGCCCCGTCTGTACCTCAGTAATACAATTGGGGAAAAGGGCTGCTATTTTTTCGATGTTTTCGTTTACCAGGTCGGGTGATTGTAGGTCGAGTTTATCGGACATATCGGT
Source organism: Prolixibacteraceae bacterium (assembly GCA_031421065.1). GTDB lineage: Bacteria > Bacteroidota > Bacteroidia > Bacteroidales > Prolixibacteraceae > Aquipluma. Next base: position 15,664 of record JANONW010000050.1, on the reverse strand, counting down.
CGGGTTCAATTTATAAAGTTTAAATCTTCGGGTTTTTTTGTGAAAGGGTAAATTTAGAGAATTTGAACTTGATAATTTGTATAAAAGTAAATTGAACAAAAAAAAGTTGCATGGAAAATATCCTCTTATAAAAGCCCTGACTTCGGCGTGAGCTCAGTCGAACGCTTGCGGGGCTTGGGGCGAGTGAGAAAAACAACAATAATTTTAACATACAACCTATTCCGGTGCTCAAAGTTCAAAATTGGTTATAAAAGGGAATATTGTAGTGTTGTGTTAACTTGGAATTGTCAAGTTCCAGTCACCCCGAATTTATTTCGGGGTCTCATTCCATTTAAATTGAACAGGTTCCAGCCAGCTTTCAGCCTGACAAATCCTTTTGCACGAATAATTGACGGATGGATCGTAAAAAACTGAGCAAGTTGTTCAGCATCAAAAATCTTATCAGCACCAAACTGGTAATTCGTTTCCTGGTAATTGCTGTCAGTCAAATCCGGGTTTGTGCCGAAAAACATCCGGTATTTATTTTCTTCCGGTTTTACACGGGAATCCATTCCCAACAATTCCTGAAAAATGTTTGCTGACAGGGAGATGCAATTTTGTTTTTCAGAAAATGCAGATTTAAACCGATCAATCAAAAGTTCCTGATGGGCAGTGTCTGTCATATCGCATTTGCTGAAAGCGATCATGCCGGCTTTCGCTATTTGCATCCGGTAAATCGGATTGAGCTGAAGGCGGGGATTCTCAATCTTCCGAACCCAACTTTAGCGTTTGTCCGTCAATAGAGACTTTGCCAAATTCGTTGATAATCACCGCCCATTGTTCGTCAATGCTTTTTTGACCGAGCAATTGGATAATGGCGGTTGTTTTCCCTGAACCCAGGAAACCTGAAATGATATTGACGGGTATTTTTTTCATAAAATAGCCAACACATTGGAACTACGGCCTCCCATTACCCCTCCAAAGGAGAGGGCCGGGGTGAAGCTGTATTATAATCCGTATTCTGCCGGAATAAATTTACTTGTGTCAATCAGAGGCAGCATCATTTCAATAAACTCACTTTCGTTGTCTGGGATGCTGTTCAAATCTTCACGAAGTATCGGAAGGTAACTGGTTTCCAATTCAGAAAGTCTCATTTTACCTGATTGCAGTGCTTCTTCAATAATATCGAGGGCAGTCAGAGCGCCGTTTTTGGCATTTGCCACATACGAACCGCCTTTTACCAGTTCTTTAGAAATCCTGATTACGTTAACAGGAGACAGAATTAAAGCCTGCGGATCGGTATAAACATCGGATGAAACCAGCAATTGCTGCAACACGTCGCGGTGCAGTTTTCCGGCCTTCAAGGCTTCGTTCATCAGGCGGGCATCGTATTCCAACTGTTCCAGATATGCTGTTGGAGCCATTCCTGAAAGTAATTTGATATTCTGAACCGATTCGTTGCTCCACAAATCGCAGCAGGCTGAGGCAATATTTCCGATTGGGCTAAGATGAGCGCAGGCAGCGGTTTTTCCTTCCATCGAAATCGGAATTCCGGTAATTGCCTTCAGGAAAGGGCCTTCGTAACCACAATCCTTGTCCGGCCCAACAGCGCCTTCTTCCATCGCAACGATGGAGCGAACAACGGATATTACACGGACCAAAGTCGCGAATACCTTCGGAATGTACTTTTTCTCAGCCAAAACCATCGCTGTGTTTGCAAACCCGCAGGCAGAGTCGCCTGCTGCAATTTTCCCGTGTTTATTGGCAACCGCAACAATTTTCTTCCATAAAAACTGCATATCCCTGACACCCAAAACAGCCATTGCGAATACCATTCCTTTTATGTCGCACATCATCAATGCTTCATCCGAAACTTCTTTTCCACCGGTACTTTCAATCGACAGCAAATCGCCGCCTTCAATGCTACCACGTTCAAAAAGTTCGAACATCGGTTCCAGATACTGTGAAGATCGTTGTCTGGCTGGCCGTTCGAACTCGCGCAAGTCGTTTGGAGTAAGGCGGATTTCAGAGGCAAGCCCGTAGTTTTGATAATATTTTTCGCAAACCTCGTTCATGATTTTTACGATCTCAATCCCGATTTGCGGGGTTTTGGTCATCTCCAATAGTGTTTCCAATTCGAGAACGACACCTTTTGATTCGAGGTGCAATGCGCGTTCCAGGGCACCTTCGGCTATTTCGCGGTAATGCTCATAAACCTGTGGCAAGGTACTTTCGTTGATGCTCATTATCGGTAGGGTGAAATTCAGTTCGGCGTAAACCTGTCCGCCACCGATTTCGAGCCCGCGCCTTGTCTTTACCGGGTTTGGTGCCATCCCGAACATCAAATCTTCAGGATTGGTTATAATCAAGCTTTTATACTTCATTCGTTTATATATTTTAAGAGACTAACTTGCTCAAATGTTCAACAACTCCCTGTGGATCTGGCGCGTAAAAATCGGCGCCAATTTTCTGGCAGAAATCGTTGTTGACCGGAGCACCTCCAATAAAGACTTTTGTTTCAGGAATATTTGCCTTGATAGCGGCAACAATCTCGCCCATGTTTACCATCGTGGTAGTCAACAGTGCCGACAACGCCACAATTGCGCCCGGATTATTATTTACAGCCTCAATGTACCTGGACGACGGAACATCTACCCCCAAATCGACCACAGTCCAGCCGGCGCCTTCCACCATCATGGCTACCAGGTTTTTACCGATGTCGTGCAGGTCGCCTTTAACCGTTCCGATAATAAAGGTTCCTTTGGTTTTTATTTCGCCGGAAGTAAAAAATGGTTTTAACTGAACCATAGAAGCCCCCATGGCTCTGGCCGACATCAACATTTGCGGAATAAAAATCTTGTTTTCCGAGAATTTCTTTCCGACACGGTCCATGGCAGGAACCAGTGCGTTCTCGAGTATTTTCTGTGGGCCAATGCCGGTTTCAATTGCTTTAATTGTAAGTTCATGAGCGCCATCCTGGCCTCTAAGCTGCGGAGGAAATGGTGATTTTAAATCTACTTTCCCCAGTTCAACAGCCTCTAATAATTTTTCGAGTAATTCTTCCATGATTCGTTTAGATTTTTCAGATTAAGAACTGAAACAAAGATAGAACCAGCCGGAATTGAAATCTACACCTATTTTTACTACTTTCGATGCGATATTCACATTTCGGTCGTATTTAGTTCAATATCTACCATTATGTCGGCTTCGCTCGAAAAAATACTACTAAATGAAGACGAATCGTTTTTCATTGGAATTTTTCAGGATAACCTGGGAAAAAGCAGTTGGCATTACCACAATAATTTCGAGATCAGTTTCATTACCGAAGGTTCAGGAAAACGGATTGTGGCCGATTCGATTGAAGAATTTCAGCCGGGCGACCTTGTGTTTTTAGGGCGGGACCTCCCACACGTGTGGATCGCAGACAAAGAAACCCGGACTCCATCGAACCGCACGCTAGAAATGGTTTTCCTTCAGTTTGCACCGAACGTTTTATCCCAGCAATTATTGGTTCTTCCTGAATTCGGCAATGTGAAGCGTGCTTTGGATTTTTCGGAAAGGGGAATCCAGATTGTTGGACAAACGCTTAATGAAGTGAGCGAGATCATGCTTCAATTGCCTTACCTGAAAAGCTTTGAAAGGATGCTTCATTTTTTCAGGTTGATGGACATTATTGGCAAAAGTGATTCGAATATCCGGCTGGCAAGTGAGGATTATATGCGCAAACGTTTCAAAACTGGAAATAAACGGATTGCGATGATCCATGAATATTTAATGAAAAATTACCGGGAAGAAGTGAACCTGAAAAGATTAGCGGAATTGGTGAATATGGCCGAAGGTTCGCTTTGCCGGTTTTTTAAAGAAAACATGGGTCTGACTTTGTTTGAATATCTCAATCAGTTAAAAACGGATTTTGCCTGTAAATTGTTGATGGATCAGGATCTGAGTATTTTTGAAGTTTGTTTCGACAGTGGTTTTAATAACCTCAGCCATTTCAACAAACAATTCAGGAAAACCACCGGAATGCCCCCTTCCGAATACCGGAAGCAGTTTAAAGGATTGGGATAATTGTTCAGGGTCGTGGGGTCGAAATTCAGTGTCAATGAGTTGCCAGAAAATAAACAAGTCCGCAAACAGTTTAAAGGATTTGGAAAGTACTGCAAAACTTCAATTTTTTTTTTTCAACCTCACCATTCCGTATTTTATTTGGCTTAATACAGAAGGCATATCAATTTCGAAAATGCTTTACTGATCGTTTTCCTCCATCAGGTTGAGGTTGTGTTCCTGCATCCAGCGGAAGATTGAATATTGAACAAAGGAAAGCTCTTCCGAAATAGGCGAAGTGCAAACTTTATTGGTAAAAAACCGCCAGGCAGCGCGGGCAGTTGAGTTTTCGTTGGCAAATACCAGAGAGTTGGGATAGGGAAAATTTCCTGAAGTTTTAAAGCTATTAATTCCGGCCGGACTAAAAAACAAATAACCATCGAAGGCACCGCTTACAAACTTTTCAATCTTCTGAAAAGGATGTTCGATGTACTGAATCTGTTGTCTGTGAAGCCATTGCCTAGTTATTGCCGACAATTCTTCGCCTATAAAAAATATTGGAGTTTTCATCTTTGTATCAATTAATAACTTTACAAAGATGTGGTAGATAATGGTTAGGTGAAATACCCTGTTCAGGGTAATTTATATACCACGAAATAGGTATGGGGCTTGTATTAAGTTAAAAATCAAATATAATGCTGTATTTATTTAGGGTTTGCTTAAAATCACATAAAATACAGATAATTAGTGGTATAAATAATCATCATTTTCTATAAATATGTGACCTCTCTGAGGTCTTCGGAACCTTCTTCGAGTTTTTCAAAAGGCCAATTTATCAATGCTTTAAGATAAATATTTTACCATTTTGATGCTTGACCAAGAAAAATTTAGCACCACAGATTACTCGGATTTTCACAGATTAATAAAAAACGGATTTTCAATCTGTGTTTATCTGCGTTATCTGTGGCAGAAACAAATCTGATTTTCGAAAGTTCCTAGCGGGCATATTCTGGCAATTCATGTTCGTATTTCGAGTTGCTGTTGACATGGATAGCCAAATGTAACAGCACCTCTGCAAGGGTTGAACTATTTTAATTCAATAAAAAAAAACTGTATCTTTTTCAGCCAACCTGTATTTCTTCCTTTTCAACTACGCCGTTTTGTATCCTGAAAGACTTCACGTCCGGGATTTCAGCAACGAGTGAAACAATCACATAACTGATATTCGGATCGAAGGCCAAACGGATGTCTTCCTGTGAAGGCCATGCCGGGGTTTCGGGGTGACTGTGGTAATTGGCCAATATCTCCAATCCAAATTTTCGCGCTTCCCGAACTACCTGAAACTGCTCTTTCGGATCAAACGAAAAATGTTCGTTGCTGTGGTCGATGTTGGTCAACCGGAACTGCCGGGCAACTTCCCTGCCTGTGCCTGCCAGGTAACCGCAAACTTCTTCGGGCAAACCAGTTTTGGCATGGTCAAACAGATCATTGATAATATGTTGGGGTATCGTTAGCATATTTTGAAGTGTTATTTCTGAATTAGAACCTTATGAATCTGGCCATCAACATGCGATACTTCCAGAACATTGAATCCTTGTTCTCTTGAACTTTTGGGCACATTTTCAAGCGGCTCGCCTTCGGTAAGCAACACTTCAAGCATATCGCCCACCTTAAGTTTCGATAATTCGATTTTAGTCTTGACAAACGTCATCGGGCAATGCTCTCGGGTAATATCTAATTTAAAAGTAGCCATAAACATGTTATTTATGTTTTATATATCCGCCAATTATTACTTTAAATTGATAAAACTGTTATTATAACAGCCTCGAAATTATACTCTGTTTTCAGAAATTATATAAATATTGTTCTGCCGCCTTCTGACAATTCGAGAAAGGTCGCAACGCCAAGCACTCCTTTAACTTCGTGGATGAAGTCGCTTTTTTCGAGGCCCAAAATGTGCATGGCCATTTCGCAGGCATAAAGATTTATTTCCAGAACCTTGGCTGCCTCAACCAGTTCTTCGAGTGTGGCAACGTTTTTCTTTCGCATCAGGTAGCGGAAAATCTTCGGGCTTAGTCCACAAAAGTTTAAGCGACTAACCGGAGCGCTTCTCAAGCCACCCATGAAAAACCCAAACAGTTTGCCAAGGAAACCCTTCCCGACAAAGACCCGGCCTTGTTTCTTCTTAATGGCATCGAGTCCCCAGAAGGTAAAGAAGATGTTTACTTCGTAGCCAACAGCCGCGGCTCCTGTGGCCAGCGTGAAAGTGGCTACCAGTTTATCGAAGTCGCCGCTGAAACTGATCAGCGAAAGCTTTTTTTGTTCTGTTGGCCGTTTCTCCAATGCAATGTCTGTTGCTCCCATAATTTATTGTTTTAATTCGCATGTGGACTGTTCGTAATCAATCAGTTCGGTGATTGTTGGATGGTCGCCGCATACTGCACAGCGATGATTGTGTTTCACTTTAATGGTGCGGAATTCCATCGTTTTTGCATCGAAAGTCAGTAGCCGGTTGGTGAGCAATTCGCCCACTCCAGTCAGGTATTTCAATACTTCTGCAGCCTGAATTGTTCCCAACATTCCGGCAATAGCGCCCAAAACACCTGCCTGTGAACAGGTGGGCACTGCATTGGGCGGCGGCGGTGAATGAAATATGCAACGGTAACAGGCTGTTCCAGGCAAAACGGTAATTGCTTGTCCCTCGAAACGCAATATGCCGCCGTGTGAAAAGGGTTTGCCTGCCTGGACACACGCATCGTTGATCAGGAATTTAACGGGAAAATTATCAGTTCCGTCCACTATGAAGTCGTAATCTTTAATGATTTCCAAAGCGTTTGCCGCTGTTAGAAGATCATAATAGGTAATCACTTTTACATCAGGATTAAGCTGATTGATTTTCTCTTTTGCCGAAAGCACTTTGGCTTTATTCACATCGGCCGTGAAATGGATGACCTGACGCTGTAGGTTCGAAAGATCGACCACATCGCCATCGATGATCCCAATGGTACCAACACCCGCAGCTGCAAGGTAAAGGGCAACAGGTGCGCCCAAACCTCCGGCGCCCACAATCAGCACCTTTCCGGCGCTGATTTTTTCTTGCCCTTCTACTCCTACATCCTGAAGGATAATGTGTCGGCTGTACCGGTGTATCTGATCTTCTGTAAAATCCATGTTTTTATTTACAATTTGATTATTTGCGATTTACTATTTAAATGGTCAATTACAATGAGCCTCCACCCATGAAATACAGAAAATCGACTTCGTCACCATCGTTCACCAGTGTCGATCCAAAATCTTCACGGTCAACAAATTCGCCGTTCAACTGCACCGAAACCATTTCGGGTTGCACCACATTATTTTTCTTGATTAAATCGATCAGCGAGATAGGTACTTCCACCTCCTGCCCATTGCCATTTACCTGAATCTTTGCCATTTTTTAGAATTGTTATAAATACGTGCGAAGGTGGTTAGATTAATGGTATGCTGAAATCCCATAAATTGGGCATTTTACATACCGCAAACGTGGTATATTTTAGGATATTTCATTTTCGTTTTATCGAATTAAAAGATCGTGGCCATTAACCATCGTTAACAAAACAAATTATCCAGTTCTAAATTTTTTGATGTATATTTACATCAAGACTAATTTCCCCAAAAATGGTATTTTCAAAAACACAACTTTTCAACGAAGAACTTCAGGAAAGGGCAAATCTGTTCAAAGTGCTTGCACACCCTGCACGGCTGCAAATCCTGCAATAACTAAAATCAACTAAGAACAACCAACAAAATGCGGCATTCCAAAGAATTTATTGGTGAAACCCTCGGTACATTTTTACTCGTACTGTTCGGTTGCGGATCTGTGGCAGTATCCGTTTTATTCAATGCCTACCAGGGGATTATGCAGATTGCCCTTGCTTGGGGAATCGGCGTTACTTTGGCCATTTACCTTACACGGCATCTATCGTGTGCCCACCTAAATCCCGCAGTTACACTGGCCATGGTTATCAGCAAACGGATGTCGGCCCGTAAATTACCGGTATATCTTATCGCACAATTCACAGGTGCATTTCTTGCAGGAATAGTTATCTATATTTTGTTTTCACCATCGATATCAGCCTTCGAAAGTACGCACAACATCATTCGGGGCACTGCAGAATCGGTACAAACAGCCAAAATGTTTGGCGAATATTACTCAAGTCCCGGCAGTTCGGCAGTTGTTTCTTTACCACTTGCCATTGGAGCTGAGGCTTTTGGCACTTTTCTCTTGCTTCTGATGATTTTCGCCCTTACAGAAGGTTGTAATGTTGGCCGTCCGCACGATGCAATGGCTCCGTTGTTCATAGGGCTGACCGTAAGTTCAATTATTTGCCTCATTGCACCATTAACACAGGCAGGACTGAATCCGGCACGCGATTTTGGCCCAAGAATGGTAGCATGGGCAACAGGTTGGGGAGCCGCTGCTTTTCCTGATCAGCATGGAGGTTTTTTCTTCGTTTACATTTTAGGCCCAATACTGGGCGGAATACTGGCCTCGCTGTTTTTTGTATATGTCCTCGAACCAGCTATGAAACGTTCATCAGCTAGGTGCGATTGCGAAAATGATAAATCAATAAAAAAAGTAAAATAAAAAGATATGAAAACCACACGACTTATTCTGGTTGGAGGATTCCTCGGAGCCGGAAAAACAACCTTGTTATGGGAAGCTGCCCGAAAGATTATGGAGAACGGACATCGAATCGGACTGATTACCAACGATCAGGCTCCTGAATTGGTTGACACAGCCATACTTTCGCGAAATGAAGTGAAGGTTGCCGAAGTAAGTGGCAGTTGTTTCTGTTGCAATTTCAACGGACTAATAAATGCAATGGAACAGGTTCGCATTGAAGCAAATGCTGATGTGATTATTGCCGAACCAGTTGGTAGTTGTACCGATCTGTCGGCTACTATTGTTCAGCCTCTCAAGGAAAAAATGAGGGGCGAATTATTGGTCAGCCCTCTTTCTGTGATGGCCGATCCGTTGAGCCTTTCCGAAATACTGAATGGAGAAACTGCCGGATTACACCCCAGTGCTGCCTATATTTTCCGGAAACAATTGGAAGAAAGTGACATAATCCTAATCAGTAAATCCGATCTGGTAAAGCCAAACGAATTGACAATCCTAAAAGAAAAGGTAAAACTGAATTATCCTGAGGCTGATGTTTTGACGGTAAGTGCAAAAACTGGTGAAGGAATCGATGAATGGCTGAAAGAAGTGTTGACCCGGAATGATGCCGGAAAGCGACTGATAGAAGTCGATTACGATAGGTATGCCGAAGGCGAAGCTGTTCTGGGCTGGCTAAATGCTACTATTGAACTTGGAGGAGAACCGACAGACTGGGATAATTTTGCTAAGAACCTTCTGCAAGACCTGAGTCAACAATTCGATCAGTTGAAAGCTTCGGTTGGACATGTCAAAATTATATTGGAATCAAATGAAAAATACCTGATTGGTAATCTGACCGGTCGGGGCAATACACTGAACTTTCGTGGATCGGCCGGAACGGGCACTAAAGCAAAATTGACCTTAAATTCCCGGGTAGAAATGAGTCCGGAAGCTTTGGAGCAGATCGTCCGAAAAGCATTAGATACAAATACAAAAGGAGACCTTACATCAAAAATCGTTGCGTTGAAATGCCTGAGTCCGGGACGACCCAACCCAACTTATCGCTTTTCCCATGTAGTGACAGTCTAAAAAAAATAATTTCTATTTCCATGCGGTTACGCACAGAAATAGAAATTGTATGCTCATTATTGTTTCCTGATCAGAACCGACCAAAAGTTCTCGTTCTGTTTCTCTTCCAGGACATGATGGCCTTCATTGCGAACCGAACCCGGCACATTTTTGATCGGGGCTCCATCATCCAGTAGTATTTCAAGCAGTTCGCCGCTTTTCATGCTGGACAGTTCAATCTTAGTCTTTACAAAATTCATGGGGCAGGCCACGCCTCGAAAATCCTTGAAACGCTTATCGATTGGGATCCCGGTCGCAATTCCACTTTCTTTTAATATATCGGGAGCAGTTTTAAACTGAAGCGAATCGTCCATGTTGTTGTACAAACCGATCACGGTTTTGGCCAATTCGTCAATCAAAAATAGGTATTGAATAAATGAACTTTCCGGATTTTCAAGGGCCTGACGAACAACTGGCTCATATATCTGGCTGACATGTCCTTCCTGAATAAATGACCGGATGAAAGAAGCAAAAACTTCTTCGCGGTTACTTAGTTCGATGCCACGGGTAACCAGCAACATTCGAGATGCATGGTAAACGATGCCGTAAAGCGATTTATTAACCAGTTCAGGATCATGGGTGTGTGCAATACCTTTTTGGATATCCAAAATGGCATCACGGTCATAATCGATCATGTCGAACATTCCTGCAGAACATTCACCGGCACCCTTGCCCGCCAAAGAGAAAATATCCTGTGCGCCCCAATCGAAGTAGTAGTTTTTATCTTCCCCGAAAGAAGGAACAGTTTCATAGTTTGACAGTATTTCTTCGATATCGAATTGTCCTTCAGCATCCAAATATGAGTTAAAGTCGAAAAACCGTTCCTTCTTAACGCTCCATTTGCCCAAAACCTGCACGGTAAACCGGGGCAAATCGCGGGCGCTGATTTCACCGTATCTTGTTGCCAAACGGGCTTTGTTAACTCCGGTCCGGCCACCTGCCACCACGTTATACGCCGGAAAAAGGCGGTCGTTTCGCGAAGCTTTTCCGTAGAAACCGAGGTTTGATAAATTGTGCTGCCCGCAAGAGTTGGGGCATCCCGACAAGTTGACACGGATGTCGCTCAATTTGTCAAGCTGTGCTTCAGAAATTACGGATAATGACTTTTTAATTGCTGACGATGCTCCTCTGGCGAGACAAATTCCCAAACGGCAGGTATCGGCTCCGGCACATGAAACCAGCGAATTCAGGATGCGTGGCAAATCAACTTCCACACCTAAACCTTTCAATTCCTGATACAATGAGTTCAGTAACTGCCCCGGAATATTGCGCAACAAAATATTTTGCCTCATGGTAAACCGGATCACATCATCGCCAAGCGGGGCAAGGAATTCAGCCAAACGAACAAGTGTTTCGGCTTTGACCATTCCTTGATTGAACGGGACCTCAACCGAATAGAACCCGGCTTGTTTCTGCGCTTTCGCATATCGTTTCAGCCATTTGCCCAGCAATTCGTTTTCAGGACTATAATCAATTACCTGACCTTCATTCAATGCTTGCGGAACTTCAGGAAGTACCAGTTCATAATTGCCTTCCGCTTTCAGACGGTTAAATATTTCATAGTAAAGCTCGAAAACCCGTTCTTCTCCCAGTTTAAAAAAGATGTGCCGAATACGTGCTTTGTGGCGGTTGCGGCGGTTTCCATGTTCCGAAAACAAAATCTTCACCGCTTCGCCAACGTAAAGTATGTCGGTTGCAGGAATAAAATCAGATAATTTAAACCCGGCAGTTGGTTTCGAGCCCAATCCTCCGCCAATATATACCTTAAAACCTTTTTCTCCTGAACGGATGGTGGCAATCAAACCCAGATCGCTGAAGGTGGCGTTGGCATTGTCCGAATCGTTTCCGGCCAAAGCAATTTTATATTTCCGCGGTAACGACCATGAATCCGTTTCGGCAATCAGTGTATTGGTCATTGCCAACGCATAAGGCGTAACATCGAAAATTTCTTCCAAAGAAATACCTGCATCTTCGGAGGCCATGATGTTGCGGACTGTATTGCCGCCACCACCGCGTGACGATAATCCTAATTTGTACAATTGTTCCAGTATTCCGGGAGCCTGTTCCAGTTGGATATTATGCAACTGAAGTTCTTGACGGGTGGTAATATGAATCGGTTCTGTACCTTCCTTTTGAGCGATTAGCGCCACTTCTTTCAGTTGCCGGGGCGTGATCATACCGGCGGCACAGCGAACACGAACCATAAAAGTTCCATCTTTACGTTGTTCGTAAATGCCCATCGGTACTCGGATGGCTTTGAATTTTACGGGTTCAATTTCACCGTTGCGATAATCGAGCACATGCTTTTCAAATGCGCTGATATCTGTTTTCAGGGATTCAGGAATGATATACATTTTGGTTTTTTTTTAGTGTATATACTTTTTGGGTAAGTATAAATACGCTACAAAGGTGCAACCCCAGGCTTTTTAATGAAATACCACATATTAGGTATATCTTTAGTTGACGTATTCAAATATGTTCACCTTCAATTCAACCGGAGTTGGGTTTGTGAGGTTGTCGTTGATCGGGCACCGGTTTTCCACTTCTTTTAACCATTTATCAATAGCTGATTGTACTGCATCGGTATCGATCGCAATATTTACCCTGATGATTTTGAACCCGGCCCGATCGTCGTTCGATTGGCCAAAAAGCCTTGCCGGATTGATATCGCCATCCACTTCGATGGTGAGTTTTTTGATATCGAGACCCTGCTCTTTGGCAACCAAATGGGCAACCACATTTAAACATCCGGCGTAACCGGCCAGTAAATATTCGACCGGATTTGGGCCGTCGTCCGTACCGCCCAAACCGGCAGGCTCGTCAACAACAAGTTTAAATTGACGCGCGTTTACCACCAGTTTCGTTGGATTTTCGTTTTCTCCCTGAATTGCAAAATTTAATAGTGACATGTTTATGGATTTTAATGATTTTTAATGATTTTGACATTCCTGTTGATATAAGAAGCCCGTAAATGCAACCGGATATCGGGGATTTTTTTTCTGATGTAAAAATGGAGGGAATGAAACGATCAGGCAATACCTGTAATAGAGTATTTGATCTACCTACTTTGTGGTATATTTAGATCAAATTCCCCAATTCGGGATGTATTTGTGGTATTAAATGTAGTACTCTATGTTATCGATCCATCCGGCTTTAATTGCATGAATGATCAATTCGGAAGCATTGGAAACGTTCAGCTTACGGAAGATATTTTTACGATGGGTATTAACGGTATGAAAGCTGATGCACTTTTTCTCCGCTATTTCTTTGGTTGTCATTCCGCCAGCTATCAGCCTGACAATTTCAACTTCGGAAATGGTCAAATGCACATTATCTTCCATAACCGGCTTATTTTCTCCCAGTTCAAGAATCAGATCGAGCACTTCGCCTGAATAGAATTTTTTACCTTTAATAGCAGAATCAATGGCGGTTAAAATTTCATCCTTGTCTGCCGTTTTGTAGATGATGTTTTTGATCCCAACTTTGGTAAGCTCTATAAATTCAGCTTTGCTTATCGAATTGGTCAGGATTAAAATAGATAGTTTCGGAAACTGTTGTTTTATGAGTTGCAGATCTCCGGGAATGTGAAAATCGGGCAAAGCAACTTCAGCAATAAGTAGTTGACACTGTTCTTTTTCGAGGACTGTATGCAGTTCATACCGTGTAGTTACAATTCCGGCAATAGAAAACCGTTCGTCATTTGCCAATAACGAGTTTAATGCTTCTACCACCAAAAATTGTGCATCTGCAATTACTATTTTAGATCCCGAATTGTTCATGTCCTTTATTTCTATGTGCAAAGCTCTAAAGCAAGCGTGCAAAGATAATCCGATTTGCCAAATGTATTTATAATGGCTATTAACTTTGTAGATATTTACATGAGCAATTACAGGCGAACCCATTAAAACTTTAATGCAATCCGGAGCAGAAATAAGTATTTGTACTGAATTGCATTTTTCAAAAATACGTTTTAATACGACTATAATGTCTATCGACCTACCGTACTTTTGCTTTCTGATCAATATTCTGTGACCAAATAATCAGGATTCAATAATAATAAAAAATCGGGCTATGTTTTTGAATGAAACCAAGCAGGAATATTCGTGGTTCAGAAGAATTTCGTCGCAATTCATTTCTGAAAAAGACTTTGATAAACTGGAGAGAACTTCGGTCAAGCTCAATTTCAAAAAAGGGGAAACCATTCTGAAACAAGGTGGGATACCAAACCACATTGCCTATCTCGAAAAAGGGATTGTGAAATTCAACTATGAGAGTGAATCCGGCAAAAATCTCATCCTTACAATTGTTTCGGCACCAAAGATTTTGGGTGGCGCCAACCTTTTTTACAAAGACAATAACCTTTTTTCGCTCATCGCGGTTGAAGATTGTGAGGTAATTATGATTGATTCAAAAGTGATTGAAGGGGTGTTAATGGATAATTCCAAATTCGCCATGATGATGTTCCAGGTGGCTTCCGAAATGTTCAAAAAATCGGTCATGAACTTTATTAGTCTGGCCCACAAGCAGAAAGAAGGACGAATTGCCGACATAATTTTATATCTGGCCGATGAAGTTTATCACAACTCCACCTTTCTTCTTTCGCTTACCCGAAAAGAAATCGCAGAATTTGCAGGATGTTCCACCGAAAATGTAATCATGACTTTGTCGAAATGGCAGAATGAGAAAATTGTTACTTTAGAAGGGAAAACCATCGAAATAAAAGACATGGCTAAATTGAAGTATATCAGCAAAATAGGGTAAGGATGTTAACACAAAAAACGAGATATTCGATGCTGGCCATGGTCAGATTGGCAAAAGAATTTGGCAAAGGAACTTTGATGATCAATGAAATAGCACAAAGTGAACGGATTCAAAAACGATTTATCGAATCGATATTGCTTGAGCTTATGTTTAAATAAATGAGTGGATTTGATGCCAGGGCCCGCGAATGGGACAAAGATAAAATGCACATGGATCGTTCGGTAGCGATTGCTGTAGAACTCGAAAAAATGGTTCCGCTGAATCCTTCCATGAAAGCGCTTGAATATGGAGCAGGCACAGGTATCCTGAGCTTTCTGTTAAAAGACCGGTTTTCTGAAATTACCCTGATGGACAATTCACAGGAAATGATTAAGGTTTGTGTTGAAAAAACCGAATTTTACAATGCCAGCCATATCTTTCCATTATGGTTCGACCTGGAGCACAAAGAATTTGATGGCAAATTCGATATCATCTACAATCAAATGGTTTTGCATCATGTAAATGATTATGAGGGAATTATTTATACGTTTTATTCCATGCTAAATCCGGGAGGTTATCTGGCCATTGCCGATTTATACCCGGAGGATGGTTCGTTTCATGGTCCAGATGTTAAAGTCCATTTAGGTTTTGATCCTGAAAATCTCATCGAAATTCTAAAATTTATTGGATTCAAGAATATTGAATACAAAACGTGTTTCGAAGTAAGCCGTGAGTCGGGCATAAAATATCCGGTATTTTTATTGGTCGCACAGAAGTAAAAAGACAAATTGTAATCCTTAGCTTGTTAGGATCTTTTCCATGCTGATTCGCTCTTTTTCAGAAAGCGAATCCATCTCGTTAAGAGCATGTTGAATCTTTGTCTTAAAATTCCAGCAAGTCATTTGGCGCAATGAAAGACGGCGGCCAAATTCATACGTCGAAATGTCTTCTTTCCCCTTGCATACATTGTAAGCAATGTAAAATGCTTTGCTGATAGGGAATTTTACACCATGGAAAACGGTTCCATTGGTGGCAGTTTCTTTTGATTTACACTTGGTGCAGCGACGAGAGAAAGCTTCCTGCCCGGGACAAGAGTTGGTATTTCCGCATTTCTTACATACAAAACCATTG
>JANONW010000049.1:0-3074 GCA_031421065.1 Prolixibacteraceae bacterium | reverse complement strand
TAATAAATAGGACTTCATGTGGTCGGTACGACCCAGCATGAAGTCTGGGTTGCACGTAATCCCAGGCGACTACCTAATTTCTTCTATGTATTTATCAAGGTTTTTTGGCTTGCGCTGAGTTAAGTCGAAGCGTTTGTTGATTGGCTGGGTTAGCCATTATCGTTGGAATGAGGGTGTGTATTTCTTTATTTTCCTGCAAGCTTGCATCACAGATGCCCCAACAGTCATTTGGGTTTCATTATTTTACGTCCATTTGCCAAATATTTGGCAATACTATCCTATTCCCGAATTTACACAGGTTACTAAGGGCTAAAAAATCAAACAGTCAATCGCTTGTTTTGTAAAGCACATTTGTTGGCGAACGTATCCGGGGCAGTAACTCAACGGTATGCATTGTTCCTGATTTGCAGAATGGACATTGAAACCGGTCGAACCCGGTAATCCGTAAAATCCGTTCCTGTGCAGTTTCTTTCACCTTTACTTCTTGCTGCTTTTTGGTTTGCAAGGGTTTAATCCAGTCTTTTTGCTTGCTGCTCAATATGCCGTAATACCTGATCTTTACAAACCTGTATGGCAAAATATGCATGCAAAACCGGCGAAGGAACTCCACTCCCGATAGCTTTGTGAGCTTCTTTTTGCTTTTGTCCTTGTAGTCTTTATACCAAAAACTCACACCCGAATCATCGATGTTTTCAATCCGGTGATTACTGATCGCTACCCGGTGGGTGTATTGTCCCAGGTATTTCACAATTTGCTGTGCATTGCCCAAAGGCGGTTCGCAGTATACCACCCAGGGCTTTTTCCACAAACCATCAAGCAAAGATTGATATTGCAGTAACTGATGGCTTTTCCTGAGCTGGCCTTTGATCTTTTCGAGCATCTTGCCACGGAACACCGCACTGAGCATCCGTACCGGATAAAGGTATTTGCCTTGTTTGGAGATGTATTTCAGCTTCCCCTTTAAAGTCATGCCTGCTGCCGGGACAATACAATGAATGTGAGGGTGCAAACTCAGGTTCTGCCCCCAGGTGTGTAATACGCAAATGGCTCCGCCCTCAACTCCATAATGGCTGTAGCCAAAAGTCTGCAACACGCTCCAGACGCACTCAAACATGGAGTTATAAAACCTTTTGTTGTCGGGCAGGCATATTTGGTTCAACGCTTCCGGAACGGTAAACACCACATGGAAGTATTTCACATCAAGGGCATCGCTGACCCGGTCATCTGCCCAAATCGCCTGTTTGTTTGACTGGCACTTCGGGCAATGGCGGTTGCCACAGCTGTTGTAGCTAATCCGCTCTTTATTGCAGCAATCGCAAACATCTTTGTGCCCGCCCAGGGCCGATGTCCGGCACTTTTGCAAGGCATCGAGCGTTCGCAAGGTAAAACTATTGGGCTGGCACTGCCGTTAAACAGCCAGATATGCGGGTGTTCTGCCGCAATGTATTTTCTCAGCCCTTTGGCCATATAATCGGACAGAGGCACAATCCGGTCTTTCTTGTATTTGCTTTGACGGATGTGGATGGTCTTGCGCTCGAAGTCGATATCAGAGAGTTTCAGGTTGATGGCCTCCTGCGAACGCAGCCCTGCCGAATAGATCAAAGTCAGGGCGATGCGGTGCTTCAAAAGCTTTGGCGCCACAAATAATTGGCGAAGCTCGCTACGATTGAAAATCACGGGCAGTTTTACCTCATTTTTCATCGAAGGCAAATCGGTGGCCCGTTTATTTAGCCCGATATGGCGGAAATAGAAACGCAGGCCATAAACGGCATGTTTAAAACTGCTCCGTGATGGAGATTTGGGCATTTGAGCCAGGGAAGTCAGGTACTCGTTGATCTCTTCTTCCGAAATATCTTCCGGAAGACGCTTATATTCCAGGCAGACCAAGGCTATCCGCCGGATATAGTTGTCAAAAGTACTTTGGCTCCTGCCTCCCAGAATGGTCTGCTGTTTCATCTTGTGGTACACTTTGTCGAAGCCGGGAACCGTTTGCATGGCCCGCTCGAGAATCGTAAATTCGCTCTTCTTTCTCATGGTACTGAACTTTAAAAATTATTAAATTAGTTTTTAGGGAGGTGGTGCTCCCGTTCAGTACCATTTTAAGTATATTTGATCAGAAAAGCTATCCCACGAATGTGGGATTTAGTGCAACACGCGCTCATAAGCAATGGCGGGGTTTATACGGTTATTTAGCTTTCAATCCCGCATCAAGTTTTGGTGTAGTTTGATAGAGAAGCGCTCCGAAACCCGCCACATGCTCATAGCGCCAAACGTTAGCATTAATACTTGAGAAAAATCTCGAAATTTTGATAATTGAGAAATATGTAATAACTTTGTAGGCACAATCAAGACAGCAATATGGAAACATCTATTATCAAAATCGGAAATTCTAGAGGACTTAGATTAAGTAAGTCAATTCTCGAGAAATATAATATCAACGAAAGGGTTGAAATTATTCTAGAGAAGGGAAGAATTATTCTTAAGCCAATCGAAAACCCAAGAAAGAATTGGGAAACAGCATTCAAAAAAATGCATTTGGAAAACGATGATCAATTGTTAGTAAACGATGTGTTTGACAATGAAACTTTCGAAGAATGGAAATAATACAGTATTCGATAGTTTTAGTCGACCTAGACCCGACTTTAGGCAGTGAAATAAAGAAGACAAGACCGTGCGTCATTGTTTCACCAGACGAAATGAATAAGTATCTAAATACTATTGTTCTAGCTCCTATGACTACAAACCTGAAAAGGTATCCAACCAGAGTAGCGGTTGAACATGATGGGAAGAAAGGAATGATTGTTATCGACCAAATCCGAACAGTTGACAAAATCAGGATTCTGAAAGTTTTAGGCAAGCTGACAAAATCAGAAATCAAGTCATGTAAGGACGTTATCAAGGAAACTTTTGTAGACTGAAAAAAGTACTAATGCTAATCGAGTAGACGGCTCCGCCAGTAGTTAGCTGACGGAGTGCGCCTCTCACACCACCGTAGTGCGACAAGAAGTCGCTTATAATAACTGTTTAACATTTATTGAATGATTAAACCTTGTGTTCCATCACAAGTAGCCTAC
>JANONW010000048.1:0-18923 GCA_031421065.1 Prolixibacteraceae bacterium | reverse complement strand
TTAAACCGATTCAGATCAAAAAGCATGGCAATAAGGCCAAGAGTATTTTCAAATATGGATTAACATACATTGCAACAGTTCTGCTAAACTCTAGTTTTCAACCTGATATAGATGTATTCAAATTTTTGTCATGTACTTAGGGAATGATTACAAAGATTCCCTTGATGTTCAAATTAACCAGAAAACAGGTTCCTGGAAAACGATGCTAAGCAGCATGGCCGAAAAGGGCTACATCTTTAAGTTTGTTAGTATTGACAAATTTGGTCACCGTTCTTTGCCCTTCGAAGCAACCGGCAACGTTTATGGCGACAGGTTCCAGGCAACACTTTCAAACAGGGCAATCAAGAGCATGACAACTTTGGTTGGTGGAAAAATAACTATCACTTGGTCGGGAGTTGTTAATAAAGGTGTCCGTTGCGATCTGGTTTATACTAACGTCACTGGAGCCCAGATTACAAGAAAAGTTCCGATGTCTGAAACAACCACTGTTCTTACCAACGTGGCTACAGATCTGAAATACAGGACATTGTTTCTGCCAGAGGCCACAGCGATCGATACCTTCTATACAGATTTTAAAGTTATTCTGTAAAATCAGGGTCTTTCTGTACTATATTGATCGGGTGCTTATTTAGTGGAGTACCCGATCATTTTTTAAAGACTTTTGTCTCAACAGCAATTATTTTGGACAAACCATTAATATGAAAAAACCCTACCTCTGGATTGCTGTTCCTGTCATTATCATAATTGGATTTTTCATTTTAAAAGGGCTATTTGGCTTTAAAGAATCGAAAAGCCTGACGATTATCTATCCCTTCAACCTGACCGTTTTCCCAAAAGATATGGCAGCACCTGCTTTTGCATGGAAAGATGATAACCCAAAGGTAAAAAAGTGGCAAATAAAGGTCAAAACAGGCGAATCCACTATAATTGACGAGTTAGAAGTGTCCCGGAAATTTTGGAAACCTTCCAGGGAAGAGTGGAATTCCATCGTTGCTTCAGGTAGTGAAAAGAGACATACTGTAACGATACAAGCGAAAACTTTTGGTAGGACTTCCGAGGCAAGTGTGACCTTCACCATTTCGAAAGACCCTGTTGATGCCGCCATATTTTTTAGAAGCGTCCCCCTCCCTTTTAAGTTCGCCCGTGAGAATATGAAGAGAATAAAGTGGTACCTTGGCGATGTCAGCAGCGATTCAAAACCTCATGCCATGCTTCAGGATATGCCGGTTTGTGCCAATTGTCATTCCTTCTCAAAAGATGGAAAAACAATTGGAATGGATGTTGACGCAATTGACGACAAAGGCGCTTATGTTATCAGCTCATTCCAGGAAAGCACCAAATTTGCTGGTGACAGTATCATGTCGTGGAGTAATTTTCAAAAGGGGAAATTCACGTACGGACTTTTATCGCAAATATCGCCCGATGGCCGCTATGTTGTAAGCACGCTGCGCGATTGCGAAATATTTACAGACCGCAAAGATCTTGAATATTCGCAACTGTTTTTTCCATTCAAAGGCATTTTAGGTGTATATGACAGAAAAGAAAAACGATATTTCGAACTATCAGGTGCAAATGATTCCATGTTCGTGCAAAGTAACCCGAGTTGGACACCCAATGGAAAAAACATCCTATTTACGCGAGCCAAAGCCAAGCATTACAACGAAAGTGGAATTCATAACGGATCTGTGGCCAAACCACAAGATATGGAAAGGTACAAAAAATTCGAAAAAACCTATATGGATCGTGATTCGCTGTTTAAATTCGATATTTATACAATTCCATTTAATTCAGGAAAAGGAGGAAAAGCAGTCCCCATTGAAGGTGCTTCAAATAATGGGTTAAGTAATTATTTTCCCAGGGTATCGCCCGATGGCAAATGGCTTATGTTTTGTCAGGCCGAAAGTTTTATGCTACTGCAAAAAGACAGCAAGCTTATAATTATGCCAATGGCCGGCGGAAAACCACGAGTTTTGAACTGCAACAGTCAGAACATGAATTCATGGCATTCATGGTCGCCAAACAGCAAATGGCTGATTTTTTCATCAAAAGCTTTTGGGCCATATACGCAACTCTTTCTTACCCACATCAATGGAGATGGTGCCGATACGCCTCCGGTATATTTGGATAATTTTTCATTCGACAATTTCGCCAACAATATTCCTGAATTTGTGAACACTAAATACAACAAGAACTTAAAAATTGAACCAGATTTTTTGGCTGGAGATGATTTCCTGATCCGGAACGGTGAAATGTTTCAAAATAGTGGAGATGAACAGCATGCGTTTGATACTTTTGATGAAGCTGTAAAAAAATTCCCAAAAAACCCGGAAGCGTATTACAAACGGGGTCGAATTTTTTATCAACGCAACCAGTTTGCCGAAGCATTGAAAGACTTGAATAAGGCACTTGAATTAAGCAAAAATTTAAATTACTACGTAACACGGGGAATTATCAAGATAAAAATTGGCGATAATCAATCTGCTATAAAAGATTTAAACGATGCGCTGAAGATGGATTCGACCGATAACAATGCAAATTCTTACTTAGGTGTTGCTTATACTCAAATTGACAAACCTGATATAGCAATTCCTTATCTTAAAAAGGCAGTCAGGTTGTATAAGGAAGATTATTATTCCTACTATTATCTCGGCCTGGCTTATTACGACAAAAGCCAATATAAAGAAGCTGAACTCGCTTTCACATCAGGAATTGAATACTGCACGGTTCGTTCTCTTTATCCCCTGATGTATGAAATGAGGGGAAATAGCCTTGCAAAGCTCAGCAATTTTGAGGCAGCAATTACTGATTTTAATTCTGCGATTAAGTATTCGCCGGATGATCCGTCTCCTTATTACGAAAGGGGGAAAGCAATGTTAGAACTGAGACGTGATCAAGAAGCCATAAACAGTCTGAAACAGGCCGTACAATTGGGCTCGCAACAGGCATCTTCCCTGTTGGGCACAATTAATAACTGAGTCCATTCAAATTTTGTGTAAGTTTTATTTATTAAAAAATTCAAAATTAAACGCTTCAATATATTGTCAGGATTTAACAAGAATTTAAAATTTTAACCAATTTATAATCAAATGAAAACCACTGCACTAATTCTCTTTTTTGCATTTGTTCCTTTTGGGCTGCTTTCGGATGATATGGCTAAGGATGTCAAATATTCCCGGGGAAAGATTTTTTTGCCAAATAATGACACTGTGGATGTTTACGTCAAAGTCGAAAGCCTGTACAACATGCAGAGTGGTATTCAGTATGTCGATTCAACCGGGAATGAATATTTCCTTTTACCATCCAATGCCAGTGGATTCTGCCTGTTATACAAAAATGACACGATGTATTTTGAGAGTAGGAAAGATATCAAAATGGTGCTGTTCAGTTCAAAGAAGTCGAGAAGTAGCTTTATCCACCGGGTCTCAAACGGTAACCTGCCTTTGTACTATTTTGTAGAAAAAGAACTCGTCAGGGATGGCATTGATCAGGTCTCGGCCGATTTTCCGCGATATATGGTACTACTGGATCAGGAATGGTTCTCAATCGCCGTAAAATATTTCGTCAGCGATTTCAAAAGACTGTTTTCGAACCTGAAAGGAACGTATAACGCGGAACAGATGAAAGCATTGATGGACGAAATCATAAACGGGGAATATAAATTTGAAGACACCCCGCTTATTATTGAAAGATTTAATAAAATTGCAATCCGGTTAAAAACTTCCGGAACAGATAGCAGCAATTATAGCTTAAACGTCTTTATTGACAAGTTTTCCCAGTTTCCCGTAACCCTCTTCAACACCTGCGATCAACGTTTTGGCGATGTTGTTGTAATGGGCTTTTTTTGTTTCCGTTTTGTCTCTTTGCTCCGGATGATTGGCCTGGTCGCGCAATTTATTTCTCAGTAACATGGTATCCTGAACAATCTGAAGCGCCTCTTCATCATTTGGCTTTTGGTACAGATTGGTGTAAGTAATACTGTCGAGAATCAGGTCTGACACTACGTAATCAATCTCTTTTTTTAATCTTCGTCTTGTTGTCATAGCTTTATTTTTTTAATGATGATAATGGATATTTCAGTGATTTTGAATCAAGTAACAATGCTTTTACCGAACCTACCTGAATTTCAGATTCAACCTGAACAGGCAAATGGTTTTTATCGTCGGTAAACCATACTTTCATGTACTCCCCTTCCGGGAAAAAATCACCTTGCAGTAAATATACTGAAACTTTATGACACCGGTATTCATTTCCATTGCGGGTTTTCACATTCTCTTTTCCCAGGTACCGGAAATAAAGGTCAGCCACCTGCCGGTCGATCAGCATCCGGTACGGAACTTTTTGACCAACAAAGAGTTTGTTGAAATCGAATTTCCGGAAATGGTAAGCCGTTGCAAGTAAATCGTAGGTGTTTTCCTGAACAGAAATTTTGCCTGAATAAAGAGGCTTACCTTCCTGCCTGATGCGTGTTTCAATTTTTCCGGTTACGTAATCGAACGAATACTCGTGAACCGAATTCATCTTTGCATGATTTAACACCCGTCGCGAATACAATGGTTTGAATGAATCGTAATTACTGAAAACTTCGAAAGTATCGCGCACGCTGTATAGCAAATCATAAGCTTTGAATGTTTTTCCAACTGCCTTTAAATGCCATGCTTTTTGCTTTTTATACTGAATAGTATCAGCTCTGAATTCCACCTCGCCGCTTTGCAGCCAGATAAAATGCCAATTGTAGTAGGCTCCGTAACGGGCATATTCGCCGCTTTTAAAAGGATAGTCAATGTTTTGTCCTGAAGCCACTTCAGGAGATAAAAAAAACGAAAACAGCAGAAACGCGAGGAATAACTTAACCAACGGGTTGCACTCCTGCCTTTCTATCCTGTTCCTTTTTGCGGGCCTTTTCTTTTTCAAGTTCTTCGTCAATCAATTCTTTAATGATGGTCGGATCGTATTCAATTGCCAGGTTTTCCTTGTATTCGAAGTTTGAACGGACCTTGATGATTTTAGGGAAATAAATGACCTTCTCTGGTTGAATATTACCGGCCAGAAAACCGGTATCCCAAATTCCGTTTGAGTTTGAATCAATGATAACCCTGATTTTATACTTTTCAGGTTTCAGGTAAGGGAATTCAATTTTCCCATCCTCAAGGATCTGAATTTTCTGCAAAACACGCTCATCCTTGTCGTTCGCCAAAAGCTGAGCAATAGCAGGTTCGGTAAGTTCTGAGAGTGTCAGAATTATTTTTCCGTAGTAATCTTCTTTTTGTGTCCTGAATTTCTGTTTGACCGGAAGGCTTGGAAACCCATAGATATTGCGGGCAGCAGCCGAATCAATCTGCAACAGATAATTTGAATTTTCATCCCAGTCGTATTCTATGAAATACTTTCTGATCGAATTGGTATCTTTTACAACCACTATCGGAATTTCTGTCTGCACCGTATCGATCATCGAATAAAGCCTAACCATGTTCGTCTCGAACGAAACCAGCGGTTCTGGAGCTTCAATATTGATCCTCTGGTATAAATCATGTGCCGAAGCGTTGATATTGTTAGACAAAATAATGGTGGGAACCTCCGCAACTTCATCCTTTTTTCTTCTTTGTTTGGAAACTTTGGGCACTGTATAAACCATCTCAAGCGTGTCGAGCATGGTTACCAACTGGTTCAGCGAGTCAAGCACTTCATATCTAAGTTCAAACAACACGGTGTCACGGTTGCTTATCAGCGTGTCGGTAAGCCAAACCGTAATCGAATCGCGTTTCAGGTTCGATTCAATGAAATTCCATTCGTTGGTTGCGATAGGCTTTAAAAGATTTATCCTGAAAGAATCGCTGAGCGATTCGGTGAAAAAGAAATCGCATTTGTTCGCCTGGTTGCGTTTGTACGAATCAAGGAACTGATCAAATTTTTCTTCTTCAAACATCATCAGGTACTGAGGTCCGGGGGAATAGTCAACATGGCCCGAAACGACAATCGTATCGATCCCTTCCACAATGGTATCGTTTTCAGGATGAAACGTTGCAGAAGGAATTATTAAAGAATCGGCAAAGGCAATAAGTTCGGCGGTTTGGTTATAAGTCAGACTGTTGTCAGCATCGGTAACTGCATATAAGCGGTAACTTCCCGCTGCAATATTATCGATCATGAAAAAGCCTTCTTTATTGGTTGTCGCAATATAATCAGGAATGCTGTCGATAAAAAAAGTATAATCCAATTGACGGTGCAACAATACCAGTACTTTTTCAATTGGCTCCTGGTTCAGGGCATTTTTCACATATCCGGCAACACGCAAACTATCAAATGTTTGGCCTGTACTGAAAGAAAACCGCAAATCTTCAATCGGGTTTTTTTCATTGTTGTCGGCAACTGCATCTTTAAAATCAAGAGAATAAGTCGTTTCCTTCTTCGGATCCTCCGCAAATTCAATGATCAGGGTTTTGCCTTTCATTTTAATGACAGGCTTCTTTTTCATCGGAGGCGAAATGACCAGTTTTTCACTTATTTCATCCGGAACAATGTATTCATCGAAAGTAAAACGAAGGTCGGAACCTTTAAAATTTGTTCCACGTAAGGTGGGAACTGTTTTTACGATGTACGGTGGAATGGTGTCTTTTTCGCCACCGGTTGGCATTCCCTGGTTGGCACAGGAAGTATAAAAGATCAGGTAAAAAAGTGAAATACCAAACAAAAGAGGTACAATACTTTTCAGCCTGAAAAAACTTACTATTAAATTGCCTGAAGAAATCCGCTGCGGATTTTCATTGTTGTCAAGACCAGAGTGCTCCATAGTTGTATAATCCGTGCAAACTTACAAATTCCTGAAAATATACTCTATAAAGCACTGTTAATTTATCTTATCACCGGGAATCTCCCAATAGTTGAGACTAAAGCAGGTTGGCCACTTTGGTCAGGCCCGGAACATTGATAAACTTTATTTTCCTGCCTTGCAGGTCAATCAGCTGATCCTGCTTGAATTCAGAAAGTAACCTGATCACACTTTCGGTAGCGGTTCCGACCATGTTTGCCAATTCTTCGCGGGTAAGCGAAATCTGCAAAGTATTTGAATTGTCAAGTTCAAAGTTTTCTTTCAGCAGTAACAGTACTTCGGCAAGTCGTTCGCGAACCGATTTTTGTGCAATATCGGTGATGTAATCATTTGCCTCGCGCAACTCTTTACACACGATTTGTAGCATGTGGTGGGCAAATTGCCAGTTGTTCTGTATCAGGAACAAAAGCGTTTGATACGGAATGTGGCTTAACACGCTTTCCTCGATTACTTTTGCCGTGGTACAA
The DNA here is from genome assembly GCA_031421065.1 of Prolixibacteraceae bacterium. Taxonomy (GTDB): domain Bacteria; phylum Bacteroidota; class Bacteroidia; order Bacteroidales; family Prolixibacteraceae; genus Aquipluma. Next base: position 11,630 of record JANONW010000048.1, on the reverse strand, counting down.
GCCAATTCCTGACTTAAGAGCGAGCGGTAAGCAATAATATCGCCTTTTTTTGCAAAGCGTATGATTTGCTCTTTTCCATCAATACCAGTCTTGAATATTTTTAAAATTCCACAGGTGACACAGTAAAAACCCGTTAACCGACTTCCTTCCCTGTAAATAATACTTCCCTTTTTATACAACGAACAGGTTTTGTCGTAATTGAGCTGTGCTATTTCCTGTACGGTAAGTTTTTTAAACAATTGAAATCCTTCCAGATCGCATTCATCGTCGGTTGGTCGTTTAATTGAACTTCTCATCGAGTTATTTTGTTAATAGATTTAACAATGATAAGGAATAAATATTCACATTGGAATTCTCATCCTGAAAAATAAGTGTGATGCTTTTCCTTAGATTTTAAACGTAAAATTAGCTTAATTATTCAAATTGCAATACTTATAAAAAAGTTGATATGAAACATGTACTTGACTTGGCCTGGAAACAAAATTTAGCTTTCGAATGTGATATGGACGGACATCATTTAGTGGTTGATGCATCCAAGGAAGGTGGTGGAGATGATCTTGGGCCGCGCCCGAAAAAACTGATGCTTACCGCATTGGCAGGCTGTACTGGCATTGATGTGATAATGATCCTAAAAAAAATGAAGGTTGAACCTGATGCTTTTAACGTGATTGTTGAAGGCGATCTGACCGAAGAACACCCCATGCGCTACCACCAGATGAAAGTAATTTACCAGTTTAAAGGCAAATATCTGCCATTGGATAAGCTCGAAAAAGCAGTAAAACTTTCCGAAGAAAAATATTGCGGCGTTTCAGCTGCTTATCGTTTGGCAATGGACCTTTCGATTGAAATCCGGGTGGTGGAATAATTAACTGTCATAAAAAGTAAATGCCCTTGAAAAATTCGCGGTTAATCGAAGAAGAAAACGAGAAGGTCTTTACCATCAGGAAGATCAGCGATTTTGATGAAGATGAAATTGGGCACAACCTCATGCCTCATCTTCATGATTTTTATTCAATTTTCTGGATCGGCTCTGGCGAAGCAGTCCATGCTACCGAATTTGTTGAATACAGCCTGAAAGCCGACACTGTGCTGTTTGTTCCGCCGGGGTTAAAGCACCGAATGTACATCGACCAATCTGTAAGTGGAATATATATTCTTTTTAACGAGGAATTTATTCAGTACAATCAGAAAAACCATGTCCCGTTAAAAGAATACCGGCTTTTCAATAATCCTGAATTTAAAAGTCTGATTACCATACTTCCGGAGAAACGGGAGAAACTAAAAAACATTACCGGATTTATTTTTGATGAATTCCAGCATTCCGACGATTATAGTCAGGAAATTATCCTGAACTTACTTCACTTGTTTTTACTTGAGTCGCGGCGCATTTTCGATCAGCAGTATGATGCTCCAAAGGAAGAAACAGATTCGACTCCCAATACCACGATCATTAAATTTAAACAGCTGATCGAGAAAAATTACCAGACCCAGAAGAATGTATCGACTTATGCCGAAATGCTGAACATGAACCCTTCGTGCCTGAACGAGGTGGCAAAAAAAACAACCGGGATTACTGCCGGCGAACTGATCCGGAACCGGGTTATCGAAGAAACCAAGAAGTTACTTTATTCGAGCAGCATGTCGGGAAAAGAGATAGCATTTCAGCTCGGATTCGACGATCCGGCCTATTTCAGCCGCTTTTTCAGGAAATACACAGGCACCACTTTAAAGGACTTTCGCGATCACAGCCGAAAAAGATACCATTAAATCCTTTTTTAGTCCATTTCCTACCACTTTCTTTCACTGTATGTTTGTAACTGTAAAAACAATTAAAAATTTAACAGTTATGAAATCAATTAATTTAAAATCACTGGGCGTATTTGTACTTGCCCTTTCACTTACAACAAGTGTATTTGCAGGATCACAGAAAGTTGATACTTCAAAAAGTAGTGTAAAATGGCTGGGTAAAAAAGTTACCGGCGAGCATTTCGGAGCCATCTCGGTAAAGGAAGGCAGCCTGGAAGTTAGCAATGGTAAAGTTACCGGCGGAAAAGTCGTGATCGACATGAAATCACTGACCGTTGAGGATATCAAGGATGCAGGAACGAATGCAAAATTGGTTGGTCACCTGAAAAATGACGATTTTTTTGGTGTTGAAACATTTCCAACAGCGGAACTGGCAATAACTAATGTTGCAAGCCAGGGAAACAGTCATACTTTCTCCGGAAATTTAACCATCAAAGGAATTACCAATCCGGCTTCTTTTACTGCAACTTCAGCAAAAGACGGAAAGACTACCGTTTATAAAGGAACTCTTACCATCGATCGCAGCAAATTCAATGTTCGTTACGGATCAAATTCATTCTTCGACAATTTAGGCGACAAAGCCATCTACGATGAATTTACCCTTGACTTTTCACTGGTACTGGTGGATTAATTTGAACCTAAAGTTTAATTATTGACCATTTATTCATTGACCATTTACTATTTTGGTTGTCTCAGGATTCAATAACGTCAATAGTAAATCGTCCAATAGTAAATTTTCATTCGTTCAACTTTAGACACTTCAAACTTTAGGCACTTCGAACTTTTAAAACAGAAAGAATGAAACTCACCATTCACCGCTCAGGATGCAGAGGGCACTTCGATCACGGCTGGCTTAAAACATGGCATACCTTTAGTTTTGCCAGTTATTACAACCCCGACCGGATGCATTTTGGAGCCCTGCGTGTGCTGAATGACGACATCGTTCAGGCAGGAATGGGTTTTGGTACCCACCCACACGACAACATGGAAATTATTACCATTGTGCTTGATGGTGAACTCGAACACCGCGACAGCATGGGCAACGGGTCGGTAATAACCTCAGGCGAAGTGCAGGTAATGTCGGCAGGAACCGGTATCCAGCATTCTGAATTCAATCATTCTGAAACGTCTGATGTAAATTTACTTCAGATCTGGGTTTTCCCTGATAAGAAAAATGTTGAACCACGTTACGGTCAGGCCAGGTTCACCGATGAAGAAATGGCCGGTAGGTGGAGGACAGTGGTTTCTCCTGATGGGGCTGAAAATTCGTTGTGGATCCACCAGCAGTCATGGTTTTCAATCGGAAATTTCACCAAAGGTTCAGTTTCTGAGCTCAAATTGAATAAACCCGGACATGGTTGGTATCTTTTTGTGATTTCAGGAACAGTCAGAATAGGTGAAGAAGCCTTGAACTCCCGCGACGGAATTGGAATTGAAGATGTTAGCGACAGCTTAACAATCTTTATAGACGAAGATTCAAAATTACTGGCCATGGAACTTCCAATGTTTATCAGGTAAATTATATTTTGATTTGATTTACAAGGGATGCAGGTAACTGTTTCCCTTTTTTTTATGGCCAGATCTCAGCTATTGGATCAACAATCGGATCAAATCGCAACAATTCAACCTGAAAATCAGTTAATTCACGACCTTTAACCAGAAATACTACTTTGAAGTTTGAACCAAATATTTCCGTTTTATCCATCAATTCCCGGATACTTTTTTCATCAGTCAGAAATTTAATTGCTGCAATGTTTCCGATGTCCGAATCAGAAAGCAGAAACAGGATTTTCCGACCGTCAGCAGTTTTAAAATGAATGAGGCAGGCATGTTCGTTCTGAAGGTAGTTTTCCGACCGGTTATTAAAATTCAGCAAACTGTCGGCTGTTTGGTAAATAAAGGAAGTATTTTCAAGATCATATTTCAGGCCCAGTTTTTCGATGGTATTGTTCAGGAACCCAATGGTTTTAATGGAGCCAATAAAAATAAGGTGTTTATTCCGCAGATCTTCCCAGCTCAATTGCGACGAAAATTTCATTTCGGTTTCGGCCTGATTGCCGCCAAACATTTGCATCATGCTGAAAAGGCCAACCGGAGCTTGTTTGTTGATGTAGGTGGTTTTATTTTTACTGATTTTCCCAATTAGCTCCGGATGCGCTTTCACATAGAGGTCCAGGTCTTCATCAGAGTTAATACGTGTATCCCTTGAAATCCCGATCCTTCCGGTGGCTATTGAATCGTTGAAAAAGTAATGATCGCCCAATACAATCTGGATTGGAAAATCAGTTTTAAGAAATTCTTTCCAAAGCGCATTTTTTGGTAAATGAATACGGGGAGCCTTCAAAATGATAACCAGCGATATAATCAGGAGTACCAATCCAGAAGCAAACAGGTAAAATCCATATCTGTTAATAGTGCTTTTGATCGATTTTATCTTGTCGAACCTGAATTCTACCTTGTATTTTCCTTTGGGTATCTGAATGATTACTGTATCTTCTCTTCCTTCAGTCTTATAGTATTCCTTCAACTTGTTCCGAAGGTTGAAAATGTAAACCCGTATGTTGATTTCTTTTTGTTGATCGGCCTTTTTTCCGAACACATCATTGGCAATCTGATATTCTTTGGGATTTTCGCCTTTCAGGGTGCAGTTTACCAAATAATTCAGGAGGTCTTTGTTGATTCCTGATTTCGAAAATGTCTTGCTATTGATTAGCTTTTCAAGGGTTTGCGAAATTTTCTGGTGATCGGTCATTAAAACATTATGAGTGAGTGCCGTTAAATATATTTTTAACCTCAATATTACGCAATAAAGTTCATTTTTTTTCCGACATTTGAAATCCATGCCTATATTGAGGGGAAATTATTTAAACCATAAAAACAATCAATAAATGAAGACATTTTGTATTACGGCTATTGTCCTGCTTTTTGCCGCAAATATTGGTCAGGCTGCGAAGAAGGAAAAGGTTGAATTTAAGAACTTTGAAAGCGAAAAAAAGGTAGAGGTTTTTGTGGGCGGAAAACTTTTCACTGCTTTTATCTATCCCGATAACATGGAGAAACAATCGCTCTACCCGATCGCAAGTGCATCAGGAAAACTGATTACCCGCGGTTATCCCATGGATCCAAGGCCCTTCGAACGAACTGATCATCCGCACCACGTTGGCTTGTGGCTAAATTTTGGCGATGTAAACGGCCTCGATTTCTGGAACAATTCGTTTGCCATCAAACCAGCAGATAAACCCAAATACGGTACTGTAAAATTCAGGAAAGTTGTGAGCGAAAATCCTGCAAAAGGAACGCTGGTAACCGCTTCAGAATGGGTTGATGTAAATAACAAAGTTCTTCTGAATGAGGAAACCACTTTTATTTTTGCAGGAAAAGGAAATCTTCGTACCATTGAACGGACTTCAAAACTTACGGCAAAACAGCTAGTTACTTTTACTGAGAACAAGGAAGGTTTAATTGGACTAAGATTGGATCGTGCTTTTGAAGAACCTGCCACGAAGCCGGATAAATTTCTGGATGCAAACGGTATCGTGACCGAAGTTCCAATCATGAATAATGAAGGAGTGAATGGCGTTTACCGCAATGCAGAAGGTATTTCAGGAGGAGATGTATGGTCAAAAAGAAGTCCGTGGGTTGCATTACGAGCCAATAAAGAAGGTGAAATCCTTACCGTTGTTATAATCGACAACGCTAAAAATCCAAACTATCCGGCATGGTCGCATGCCCGCGGATATGGTCTTTTTGCCACCAATAACCTTGGAGGCCGTGCCTTCGACAAAAATGCTGCACCGGTAAAAATTATCCTGAAAGAAGGAGAAAGCATTGTTTTTAAACACAAAATTGTAATTGGCGGCGATTTGAGCAATTCAGAAATTAACAAATTGTCACAGAATTTTAAATAACCAACATAAACTAAATATCCAATGGAAAAGGAAGAAAAAAATTCAAGAAGAACATTTCTACGAACAGCAGCAACCGGAGCTTTGATTGCTGCCGTTGCGCCATCAGCAGTTACTGCCCAGGTGAAAAAACCTGAGATTATTCCGGCCAGTGTAAAAGGAGCCAACGACCGCATCCGTGTAGCAGTACTCGGTATTAACGGCAGGGGCAAATCTCACATCGAAGAGGTCATGGGACTTCAGGAAAAATCGAATGTTGAAGTGGCCGTATTGTGCGACCCGGATATGAACCTTCTAAAGGAACGGGCCGGCGAATTCGAGAAAAAGTATGGTAAGAAAGTGGCCATTGAGCAGGATTTCCGCAGAACCTATGATGATAAAACCATTGATGCCGTGACCCTTGCAACCCCGAACCACTGGCATGCACTGCAATCGATTTGGGCTTGTCAGGCCGGAAAAGACGTTTACATTGAAAAACCGGCGACACACAACATTTACGAAGGCCAGAAAATGATTGAAGCTGCCTATAAATACAACCGGATTGTACAGCATGGTGTTCAGTTACGCAGCTCGGTGGCAATACGCGAAGCGGTTAAACATCTCGAAGATGGTTTGATTGGCCGGGTTTACATGTCGCGCGGACTGGTTTATCGCTGGCGTCCGGATATTGGCGATAAGGGTATTTCGCAGATTCCTGCCGGCCTGGATTACGATTTGTGGTGCGGCCCTGCCCCAATGCGTCCTTTCAGCAAAAACCTGGTGCATTACAACTGGCACTGGCACTGGAATTATGGCAACGGCGATGTAGGAAACCAGGGAATTCACGAAACCGACCTTTGCATGTGGGGCTTGGGCGTGAATAGTTTACCTGAAAGAATCACTTCTATGGGCGGAAAATTCCTGTGGGACGATTGCAAAGAAGTTCCTGAAATACAGACCTCGATTTATCATTATCCGAAAGAAAAGAAAATAATTCAGTTTGAAGTGCGCAACTGGTGCACCAACCTTGAAGATGGCGCCGGAGTTGGCAACATTTTTTATGGTGACAAAGGATATATGGTGATTAAAGGCTACGGCACTTATGAGACTTATCTTGGCGAAAAACGCGAAAAAGGTCCAAGCCGGTCAGAAAAAGGGGAATTAACCCTGCATTTCCAGAACTGGTTCGATGCCATCCGTGCCCGTGATATGAGTATTCAGAACGGGCCGGTACAATCGGGACATTTGTCTTCATCTTTGGCTCACCTCGGCAATATTTCCTATCGTCTGGGCAAACAGCTTGCTTTTGATCCGATAGCAGAACGCTTTATTGGCAGTGATATTGATGATGCCAACAACATGCTTACGCGCGAATACCGGGCTCCATATCTTTTGCCTGAAGTTATCTAACGCATAATTTTAAATTCCTGAAAAAGGGGAAACTTCAGAATATCTGTTGTTTCCCTTTTTTTTAAGATCAGTTACTTGTAATTGCCTCAATGCACCTTTCGGCAACTTTACCGTCAATCCGGTAGGCGTATTTCTGAATAAACGAATCGTATTTTATACGGTCAACCCTCAGCGCTCCCCTGAAAATACCGGACAGAATAGCCGCTAAACTATCGGCATCGGTGGCCTGAAAAGCAACACCTTCGGCAATATAACCCAGAATGTCCTGTTTTAAATGATCAAGAATTATCAGCGGCTTGTAGAAATAAATGGTTTCGGTACCAACCGTCGAAAAGCAGGTAATCAGTACATCACACGAAGCAATCAACTGGTACAAATCGGAGGTTTTATCAATGGTATAGTTTTTACAACCGACCTCGGTGGCAATGGCCGAATAATATCCCGAATCGGCAAACTCACGGGGATGAAGTTTTACAATCAGTTGTGTGTTCGGTAATTTTCCGGCAGCCTTAAATACATCGAAAGCGGCCTGATACCTCAACTCCGGATCGCGCTGTGGCTGCGAGGCAAAAAGGATTTGTTCGGTCGGATTTGCCTTTTTCCGGTTTTCGGCTTTCATCAAAACCGGAATGATATCGGTACGGATTTGTCCAACTGAAATCACCGAATCTTTGGGGTAATTTCCTTTTTCAATCAGAAAATCTTCCCAATATTTTCCCCAGGTAAGTGTCAGGTCGGGCATTACATGATTACGGCTGTCATTTGGCGTGAAAAGATAGGCCGGGTGCAAATCGTGCATGGTTCCATGCTGTAAACCGATGGTTTTTATTCCGCAGAATTTTGCTGCATCAAGAATCGACTTGGTGAGCGGACTGTTTTCGTCACCTGCAATCACTGCTTTTATTCCTGAACCTGCAAAATACTTTCGGGCAGCAAAATACCGAAAAAGGAAGAATCCGGAAGATGAATCGAGCGACTGAAAAACTTCGAAAGTAAGTCTTTGAATCAACGAAAGATCGGATTTGGGAACTTTCGGATAGGCAGTCCTTAATGTTATTCTTGCTGAACGGGTTGATTGCCGAACCTCTTTGTTGAACATTCCGGAAATCAGAAAACCTTCCAGAAATATTTTCGGACAATGGTTCAACGAAGTTTGATACTGCTTATTTGAAAATGAATAGTCTGATTTACCTTTCGGCTTTGGCATCAAAACCTCGGTCAGAAGCGCAAACCGATCATCGAGTTCCGAAATCAAATACTCAAGGATATGATGGCCTGATCTGGTTTTCAGCGAATTTTTATCCATCACCGCAGAGTACTTTTCGGTCATATAAAGAAGGTATTCCGGCTTTTTCTTTTTCGAAAACAAATATTTCAGGAAACGGACTTTTATCAGAAAAACATAACTGAAAAGTATTTTAAAATTGAATTCGCTTTTGGGTTCTTCATCCGGAAACCTGAAATCAACCTCCGCAAATATCCTTCGCAAAGGACGCGCCTCGGGTGTCACATACCAAATATGTTCTTTAAAAGAGCTGAAATTATTTTTGATCGGATTCAGAAAATACATCAGGTTTCGGACTGCAAAATACACCCTGAATTTATGATAATGCCAAACACTCGCATTGTCTATCCTGAAAAGATCGGCCACTGTTTTGTCACCAACAGTCAAGTCACCAAACTGAAGCACCTCGTCCATTGTTTGATAATTCAATTGCCGTTTTTCTTCGGAAGTTAAAATAATCGGTTGTGCAAAATCCGGCGAGTTGCTTCCCGACAAAGCAAAAACCTTTGCCCCTTCTTCAATCAAGAGTTCTATTTCTTCAATTTCTGAATCGTCAAGTGGCCGGTTTATTATGATGGTTTTGCTCATATTTCTGTATTTTAAGCCTGTAACAGTGTGGCCAACTTTCTGGTTAACTGCTTGCGGGAGAATTCATTAATAATTTTGTGGTTTGCCCCTGAAACCGGAGAACTCAGGCTTTCCTGTAAAAACTGAAGCATTCCATCCGGATCAGTATAGTCAAACATTTGCCCGCATTGGGTTTCCTGAATGATTTTTGCCAGATCGCCGTCCGTCGGGCCAATGGCCAGAACGGGTTTTTGCGAGGCCAGGTATTCAAAAAATTTACCGGTCAGGATTCCCTTGTTGTTTTTCACCTTCGGGATAACCAGCAAAAGCAAATCGGAGCGAAACAAATAATCGATGGATTTTGTGTGATCGACATAACCGACCAATTCAATCTCCAGTCCGGTTGCCCTAAATTTCTGCACTACCGATGGCGGTACTTTACCAACGAACCTGATTCGTATTTGTTGCTTCAAATCATTATCAAGACTTTGTAATGCAGTCAGGAAACATTCAACATCATACGCTTCAGAAATGGTCCCAGTATAAGTAATCACCTTTTTAGTTTCAGTATGCACTGCTTTTATCCTGAAGTCTTCTTCATCAAATCCGTTCGGAATCACGACTGTTTTTGCAGCAACGGGCAATTTCGATTTTTCGGCAAAAATGCGTTTTGCATCTTTGCTGACTGTAATCAGCAGGTCGGCGTTTTCAACCACTTTTCGTTCGTACCGAATGTCGATAGTCCGGGCCAAAGCGGTGTGCATAAACTGATCGTAGTAATAAATATCCGTCCACGGATCGCGCAAATCGGCAATCCATCTGATGTTGAATTTCTGTTTCAGCTTGAGCCCGATTAGCTGGGTAGAATGCGGGGGACTGGTTGTTACCACGGTATCAATATCGAATTGCCGGATCAGCTCTTCAGCTTTTTTCAGTGCAAATTTGTTCCAGCCTTTGCGAGGATCGGGCAGCAAAAAATTTCCCCTCAGAAATTTAGAAACTTTCTGAAACGGACTTTCCTTCGAATCGCTTGCAAAACCGCCGTAAGGAACTTCTTTTTTCCCAGAGATAACTTTATAAAAATTATATAGTTCGAAGCTTTTGGTAGTAAAAACCAAACATTCGGGATCAATTTCGGAAAGCAGGCTTTCATCGCTTTGGGGATAACTTGCGTAATCGGGATCGACTGTCAGGATAACAGGTTGCCAGCCAAATTCAGGCAAATATTTGGCAAATTTCAGCCACCGCTGCACCCCTGCCCCACCCGATGGCGGCCAATAATACGTAATAATTAAAACCTTCTTCATGATCATTCGAAATAAAAGGACTCCTTGCGGTAAAGATAATTTATTTCAGGTTGATTTACAAAAGTTTAAGCTTTTGAAGGTTGACCGTTGTTTAATTGTTTAATGTCAAATTATGAAAATCATGAAAAAAATTATCCTGCCCTTTGCACTTATTATAATCATTTTAACAAATTTATCCGCACAAAATCCGGCAAAAAAACCTATTCGCCTGGCAGTTGCAGGAACGACTCATGGACATACATCGTTTATATTGGGGAAAAAAGATAAAACTGACTTTCAATTGGTCGGAGTCTTTGAAACGAATACTGAACTGGCTCAAACCCTTGCTAAAAAATTCGGTTTTGATCCTAAACTGATTTATAATAATCTGGAAAAGATGTTAGACATTGTAAAGCCTGAAGCTGTTGTGGCATTCGGTTCCATTTTCGAGCACATGGCCGTGGTTGAAGCCTGTGCTCCCCGTGGAATACACGTAATGGTTGAAAAACCGTTGGCCACCAATGTCGAACACGCTCAAAGGATGGTCGAACTCGCAGAGAAATACCACATTCATTTACTCACCAATTACGAAACTTCCTGGTATCCGACAACCGCAAAATCGTTTCAGCTGGTCAACGACAGCAACTTCATCGGTAATATCAGAAAAGTAGTTATTCACGATGGACATCAGGGGCCAAAGGAAATTGGTTGTGACCAGGTTTTTTTGGATTGGCTGACTGACCCAGTTCAAAACGGAGGTGGCGCTTTAATTGATTTTGGGTGTTACGGGGCAAATCTGATGACCTACATTCAACAAGGACAGGAGCCAGTTTCGGTAACAGCAGTTACCCGGAATTTTAAACATGAAATTTACCCAAAAGTGGATGATGAGGCAACCATAATTGTCACCTATCCTGAAGCTCAATGCATTATTCAAGCCTCTTGGAACTGGCCTTTCAGCAGAAAAGACATGGAACTGTATGGTGATTCCGGTTATATTATTGCAGTTGACAGTAAAAATATGCGCCTGAGAAACAATTCAATTAAGACAGAAAAGAACATGCAGGTTACTTCAAAAGATATTGCGGTTTATGAAGATCCGTTCTCCTATTTTGCTGATGTTGTAAACGGCAAAGTGAAAATGACAAAATACGATCCCTATTCCTTGAACAACAATGTTTTGGTAACCAAAATTTTAGATGCGGCAAGAGAGTCGGCCAAAACCGGAAAAACGGTAGAGTTTAATTAGTGGCCCTAAGAAAACTACCCATTTTTTCGATGGCTGTACATAATTATATCACACTGATTGACAGATAGTTATAAATCACACTTAACGCACTTATATTCAGGACATAACAAATATTTTAGTGATTTTGTCGTTTGATAATAAGC
>JANONW010000047.1:0-1635 GCA_031421065.1 Prolixibacteraceae bacterium | reverse complement strand
AGTGAAGTCAATCAGACAGTTGCAAGCCACTTGCCAAACCGAGAAATCTGTGGCATAAAAAAGGCTACCGGGCGTACCCGGTAGCTGAAAACCTTTGCGATCTTTTCACTCCATGTGAGGGAAGATCCACCAGGGCATGATTTCCGATTCGTATGTGAGTTCAGGTTCTTCGAGTGCCAACAGCACTTCGAGGAATGCCTGATATCGCAACTCCGGATCAACAGCTTCTGGTGTGTGATCTGCGGAATGCAGATCAGAAGGTTTTTCGTCTTTCATACGTTCTCCTTTTTCCGGTGCAGGCCTGCAGCTTGCACTGTTTCAATCAACCCCATCCGCAGATGGAGCTCATCAAACGGGAGAACGTAGGAAGGCGGTTTGCCATCGCTCGGCAAACAGAGTTTCGTCTTGTTCAATGTTCCGACGATCGAACATGCGTCTTGAGTTTTACAACGCGACGTCGGCGTAGCCTGCTTTTTGTTTGAGAAGCTAACAGGAGGGCTTACAAGACTTCAGCGGTCTGCATGCCGGGCAGGATCACGCACAGATTTCAGTTTCCAAATGAATGAGAGTTGTCCATCGGAAGTCACGTTTCGATGTCGCCACGTCTGCAGCACACAGTGTGCATCGTATTGAACGACATCTGCGGGCCTCATCCCATCTCAAATCACGCCGATGAGAAAAATCCACAAAAGACCACGATGGCTTCTGCCTTCCTTGGGCTGTAATCTTCTCAAGTTCGTTTCAGCAAACCCGCGAACGGTCAACAGATGACGTCGCATTGACATACAAGCCGCCGCATTTCGTTTCACACTCATGGCAGATGAACTTGCTGTGGTCGTTGCGTAACAAACCCCCCAACTATCGAGGTTTCAAAACAAAACGATGGTTTGCCCGTGCTCGTCAGGCATAAAAAGATGAGTACTCTGCGGGAGAGTCAAAAACTCGTGATTATTAATGAACGGAATCAATGAGGTGTTATGCAAACACAACAAAATGGAACGGAGTCGGAGAGGTACTGGACAGATATTTTTCAACCAGACCCAACGGTGGTCGATGCGGAGGAATTTGGAGAGCAGCCGGTTGAGCTGAATGACTGTGGAGTCGGACTGAGGATCACGAATGTGGATCCCATTCTCACTGCTCGGGGGAAGAGACTGGGGCTCGACGTCAACTTTGATGTCGGGTTGGTTTCAGTCTCGTGGGGTGTGCTGGCGAAGATTAGCCGCGAGGATATTTTTCGCGTCCTGCAACACCATGTTTCAAGGTGGCATAATCTTGACAATCCCTCTCGCGGTAAAAACGCGTGGGACGATGTCCTGAGTTCCAGGAGCTTCACGGCTCGTGGCTGTGTTCACATGGGAACTATCCTGAGTCAGCACAAAACAGACATGCGGTTGAACGGAAACCTCTTTCTGAATTCACCTGATTATCTTGGGTAGACCTCTCAGGGTAAGCTTCGGCTTACCCTTTTTTGTTGCGCAGCAAGTCGATTGAGCATCTCATTCGGCGCAATAAAAAAAGCTGACGGGAGATCCCGTCAGCTTGCGTTCTCAGAAGAACGACTTGTTGGCGTCCAGCAACAATGCCAAATGAATGACAAATGTCGCTGCAATGATGAACCAGATTGACCGGATC